>JAGSHA010000144.1 GCA_023954795.1 Oceanospirillaceae bacterium
AAGATAGTCAGATCATGCAGCTGCCCTAAATATTCACCCAGCATTTTCAGGCGTGCCCGTTGTTTATGCAGCTGCGTCGGAAACAACAGCGAAAATTGATAATAGAATCGTTTCACTTGTTTGCGCCATCTGTGCAACGGTTCCGCTTCGGGTTGCTGTTGAATCTGCTTCCAATGCTGACGTCCGGCATCGTACTCTACGGCAATGGCCGCACGTAAGGCCTTCTGATCATAGGTCTTCAGATGCCAATGACGTGCATTTTTCTGTATACGCCGCAAGCAGGTACGTGCATGTTCTAACGGCTCTAATCCGGTATCGCCTAAACAGGCCGTATGATAATGCTCAAACACAGGGCCACGTAATCGTTCACAACATTCATGATCGCAGATCTCTTGCAGCAACTGCTCCAGGGTATCAAGCAACACCCGGGCATCCCGGTTATCAGACAAGTCCCCTGCCAACGCCTTGCTCTGTTCATCCGCCAAGCGATATGCCGATTTTCCTATCCCCGCGCGTAACAAACGTAAAAATGCCCGCATGCGCTTCATCCCTGTCCGGGTATCATGAACCACCTCATCACGTTGCGTCATGTTGGCCCGAGCCAGCATTTTGTTAATACTTTTCAGGTGGTTATCTACCGCTTGATGGGCCTCCCTCCCCAATCGTTGGCTGGCGTACAATGCAATAGCCATGATGGGTCTCGCTTTCAAATATCTCTGTTCAAAGAATAGACCACTGCGAATGAGCTACACTGAGAGGTGCAGGAGCCCCAACCGGCAGGAGCCTCAATGAGAGGTGAATACCATGTCCCTTGCGCCAACCATTCAGCGCTATCTGGATAACCAGCATATTACCTACAAACGCGTTTTTCATCCTTACGCCGAAACCGCTATGGGCTGTGCCCTCGCAGCCAAAGTTCCCCCTAAACGGGTCGCCAAAGGTGTAGTACTGAGAGACGATGAAGGTTTTGTGATGGCCGTTGTACCGGCCGACCGTCAGGTCGATTTGCGCGCTGTGAATCATTTCACTAACCGCCTGCTGACCACAGCCCGTCAGAACGATGTCAAAATCCTGTTCCGGGATTGTGCAACAGGTGCGGTGCCCAGCTTAGGTCAGACTTATAATCTGCCTGTGATCTGGGATGACCATCTGGGTGAAGAGCCAGAATGCTATCTGGAAGCCGGAGACCACCGCGAGCTGGTCAGAATGAATCGGGACAGTTTCCTCGATTCGATGAAAAATCAGCCCCACGGCAGGATTAGCTTTTAAAAAGCGGATTAGCACTCACCCCCAACTATGCGGCGACAAACGATGTCGTCGCATACTTTTCCTCTCCGATCTCACTCTTTTACACCTTCACCACTTTACAGCCGACTCGGATTTGCGGATAAAGGGGATATACCTGCTATCTGAGCGAAAGGACGTGGCAGCACATGAAAAAACTGAAACACGAAGCAGAACTGGTACGACAGGCACTCACCGTAGGGGCAGCCTATTTCGAAAAGCGTGGCGCCGGAAAATTTGAAGCAACCGACAGCGCCAGCAACAAAGTCACCGCCGTTTACCGTTTACTGGTGCAGGATGGTTTGATTCAACCCCTGGCCAAGGACCAGGAAAACGAGCCGAATATGAAACATAAGCTGGCTCTGTGGATAGAACGCCAGCTACCGGACAATCACCCGCTGAAAAACGGCTAACCCCGGGTACGAGCAACCGCGTGAGATGTGCAACCGCATCGAACGCGGATCCCTGCATCAATTCGAATGGTCAATCACCAAACAAGTATATATTTTCACTGCAGCGCGGCTCTTTCTTATTTTTTCCGCAGGTTCTCACTACCAAAATCCATACCTAAGCACTACATTTATACAACGATCTGTCCCATAACACTTCGGGCTGTGCATCACATAGCCTGGTTGTAAGCGCTTACTCGGATAGCTCCAATTGTCTGGTCACTTGGCTAAGTCAGGATGCAGTCATGGCGCATGTAAAACGGATTTCGCTGGCACTTACTCTTCTGCTCGTAGTGTCTCTCGGTATTTATGTACAACAAGGGCTGAACAGCCGCACACCACCTCTATCCATCCGCATCGCGGTTTCACAAACACCGCTGAGTACGCCTTTTTACGTTGCTCAGCACAACGGTTATTTTAACGATCAGGATATTGAGGTTGAACTGGTACCTTATGTCGGTGGACACCTCTGTTTTCAGGCACTGACAAACGGCGAGGTGGATCTGGCCACCACCTCCGATTCGGTCATCATGTTTAACAGCTTCGATCGCAGTGATTTCTCAATCCTGAGCAGTTTTGTCGAATCCGATAACGATATAAAAGTTATATCACCCGCCCCGCTGGGGATAAGTGAACCCGGGCAACTGCGCGGACGACGTATTGGGGTCATTCATAACACTGCCAGTGAATTTTTCCTGCACAGCTTGCTACTGATTAGCGGCATTCCCCCTCAAAACGTAGAACTCATATCTCTGCGCCCGGACGAAATGTCCACGGCTCTGCTGGATGGCCAGATCGATGCGGCCTCCGTTTGGGAGCCTTATGCCTACGAAGCGTTACAACAGTCAGCCCCCCCGCCTAACATCATCAACGCAAGGGGTATGTATACCCTGTCTTTTAATCTGGTCAGCATGCGTCCCCAGATTTCCAAGCAATTGACCGAACACAAAAAAGTACTCTCAGCCCTCGGTGACGCCATTCGCTATATCGCAAAACATCCGGACGAGGCACAGCAGATCATTGCACAGCAACTGCAACGCGATCCCAAGGCCATTGCACACAGCTGGAACGACTATGTTTTCAAACTCTCGCTCAGCAACTCATTGATCTCCACACTGGAGAGTGAAGCACGCTGGGCCGTCACTCAACATCGTGTAGGCTCCGCATCCATACCCGACTACCGTACATTTCTCGACGATACAGCGTTGTCATCTACTGAACCTACGGCGTCACTGATACGATGAAAATTTCTCAGCGACTTGTCATTCTGGCGACTAGCGCAGTTGCTCTATCGATAGCCCTGACAGGCAACATGCTCTGGCAGGACTATCAGCAATCCAGAATTTTTTCACGACTGGAGGATGCCTATCGGGTACAAACCGGTATTGAAACGATGCGGGCACATCTTAGTAACTATCAGCAAAACCGAAGCCTGTCTCCCCTCAGTGAGAGTCGCTTACTGTATGAAAAGCTGGATGTAATGCTCAGCGAGTCAGCCGACACATTAGATCAACAGGAGGTTTACCTTCAAAGTCTGAACAAACGCAATAACAGCGTCTGTTTTCTACTGGACCAGATGATCCGAATTCACGAGAGCGGTCAGGATCAATCCCAATCCGATGCCCTGACCCACCTCAGCAACCTGCTCTCATCTGTCATCCAATCAATGTCTGAAGACACGGTACGACTGGAACAATATGCCGTTGATGGCTCGAAGCAACTCCACACCCAAGGTAACTTAATGACAGGCGGCCTGTTATTGGCACTCACATTGCTGTTATCCGGTTTAAGCCTGCGCACCGCGAAGTTATTCAAGCAACGTATCTCATTGCTGGACCAGGGTATTCACCGCCTGAGCGAAGGCGACACACGCATCCAGATTGAAATGGATACTGGAGATGAGTTCAGTGAAGTCGCCCACCATTTCAATCAAATGACAGACAGGCTACAGGAAAGCTCAATCTCCCGTAATCAGTTGCAGATTGAGGTAGAGCGCCGCACGCAAGAGCTTGAGATGCAGAAACAAGCACTGAGACAATTGGCAGATCATGACGAACTCACCCAGTTGCCCAACCGTACCTATTTCCGTAACACCTTGCTCAGTACGATCCGTAAAAGCGAACGCCACGGCAACGCCGTAGCCGTACTGTTTATGGATCTGGATAAGTTCAAACAGATCAACGATTCATTGGGGCACAATGTGGGGGATGAGGTATTGCAGGAAGCATCCCGTCGTTTTCGCGATCGCCTGCGCCGCAGTGACTTTGTTGCCCGACTTGGCGGCGATGAATTCACCGTGATTATCGAACCTCTGGATAATCCTCAGGATGTTGCAAACATTGCCCAACAGCTTCTGCAATGTATGCAACAACCGGTTCTGGTGAAGCAGCACTCTCTGCATCTGGGCACCAGCATTGGCATCAGTGTCTTCCCTCAAGACGGCAAGGATGTCGCTACCCTGATGCGAAATGCCGATCTGGCAATGTATAAGGCGAAAGAGAACGGAGGGAACCGTTTCCACTTCTACAGTGAGGATATGACGCAGGATGCCTTGCGCAAGATGTCCCTTGAAGAAGAGTTACGACTAGCATTACAGGAAGATCAGCTTACCGTGTATTACCAGCCGCAATACGATCTGGGTAACAAAAAACTGGTCGGCGTTGAAGCGTTGGTGCGCTGGAATCATCCAGAGAAAGGTTTAGTCGCCCCCATGGAGTTCATCCCATTGGCAGAAGAACGCGGGCTGATTAATCAACTGGGACTGCAGGTTCTGCAAAAAGCCTGTACCCAATGCGCACAATGGCTAAAAGAAGGATTTGATCCGGGTATTCTCGCCGTCAACATATCTGCCCGCCAGCTTGGCGAGAGACAGGTCCCTGAACAGATCAGTCAGATTCTAAAATTCACGGGCTGGCCGGTACATCGCCTGGAACTGGAAGTCACCGAGAGCTTCTTTATCAGCGATACTCACAAGTCACTGGCAGTGCTTAACCAGCTACGGGATATAGGCATTAAACTGGCGATTGACGATTTTGGCACCGGTTATTCGTCGCTGTCCTATCTGAAACAGCTACCGATCTCCAAGCTTAAAATAGACCGGTCTTTCACACGCGACCTGATCGACGATGCAGAGGACCGCGCGATCAGTGAAGCGATTATCGCACTGGGAAAAAGTCTGGGCTTGCAAGTGATC
This sequence comes from Oceanospirillaceae bacterium, assembly GCA_023954795.1. Classification (GTDB taxonomy): domain Bacteria; phylum Pseudomonadota; class Gammaproteobacteria; order Pseudomonadales; family Balneatricaceae; genus Pontibacterium. Next base: position 4,927 of record JAGSHA010000144.1, read on the forward strand.
GCCGAAGGCGTCGAGCTGGAAGGACAAGCTGACATCCTGATCCATGAAGGGTGCGATCAGGCTCAGGGATATCTCTACGGCAAACCGATGTCAGCAGAACAATTCAGTCTTCTGGCCTCAGCCAAACCACAGCCGGCGAATGTTAACTGAGGCCATCAGAGAACTTAAACCGTCTGTGGCAACTCCAGGTGATCCAGCACCGACTCAACCAACGCTTCGATCAGTAGATTATCCGCATCGGGAGCCAACGCGGCCTTTGTCGCCGCCTGCCCGGTCGGTGCAATGGCCCACGTTCCATCGGACCTCTCAACTGAAACCTCATTACCACAACTGCGACAACAGCTCAGATCACCCGGATGCTGATCACGCCTAATCACTATCGTTGGGCCACAAGCGGGGCATTCCTGCAAAGGAATGCCATCATCGGTATGCCCAATAATGGGAGACAATGCACCTTGCTTTGCCAACGTGAGTAGCGCATCTGCAGCACCGGTATCAAACTGACGCCCCGCATTGCTCTCGATAATCTGCAGTGCTTTCTCCTGCGGCATTCCAGCGCGGTAGGGACGGTGACTGGTCATTGCATCAAAAGCATCACACACACCTACTATGCGTGCATCCAGTGGCACATCCACCCCCGCTAAACCTCGAGGATATCCGCGCCCATCGGGCGTTTCATGGTGTGCAATAATTGCCGCCTCTACCAAACCGCTCAGAGGATGTCCCGCCAGCACGCGCATCCCTACTTCTGGATGCGCTTGTATGACCGCATACTCTTCATCCGTCAGCTTTCCCGGTTTGCGTAAAATATCATCCGGCACCCCCACTTTACCCAGATCATGTAAAAAGCCACCCAAACCAACACGAGCAACCTCAGCCGGAGCTAACGACAATTTCTCAGCAACCAATCGACTATATTGACTCACACGCCAAAGGTGCCCACCCGTATAAGGATCTCGCGCCTCAACCATCGAGGCCATCACATAGAGAGTCGTCAGCATTCCTTGCGCATGTAGCTGGCTATGGGAGCGTTCTTGTTTACGTCGCCAAAACATACTGAACTCCTTAAGGTAGAATACGCGATAAGATCATTAAGACCTGTTATCGACGAATTTTATCCTTTCGGCACACGAACCGTTCCCTTTAATTTAGATACAGAATATTTGATCGAATAATCAGTTAATATTGACCCAATGCAACACCATTTAAGTAATGCCTAATATTCTTGACAGATTATGGAATGATCGCTAGTTTCCATACTGATTTAAAGGGTATATAGCCATACTCTAAAACTCCCTAAAACATAAAGGTTGGCCCAATGAACAAGCACTTCGTTCTCACCAGTGGCCGTAGCGGCAGCAACTACATATCGAGCTTGCTGACCAAACATCCCAATGTGATTAACTACGGAGAAGTACTCGGTGAATGGACCACCGGTTACAAGGTGAATAAATATTTGATCGGTCAGGGAGACGCAGGCAAATATTTGGACTTTATCTATCGTGGCAAAGGGTATTTCCAGCTATCCCAAACCTACGCACGCTTGAAATCGATCAAGTCGGGTCAGGGCGCCGTTAATAAAAAGTGGTCGGACATCACAAGTTATGGCATCAAAGATTTTGCCATGACACTGATTCAGCGTGATGCGCCTGATTACTTGAAAAACAATCCAGATATTCGGGTGATCAATCTCTATCGTGAGAACGCGTTGCGCCGCTTTGCTTCAGTGCAACTGCTTGATGAGACAGGCGTTGTTTCTACGGACCACGCCCAGGTTGATGCTGCAGCGGCGCAAAAGCTGAAGAAACAGGTCTACCTTGATCCGAACACGATTCTGGCGGATCTGCAACGTACTCAGAAGGTGGTTCAGGATCAACTGGATATGGTCGCACAGCTGCCTGCAGACCAGGTGCTAACCATTCGCTATGAAGATCTCTTTGCCAGCGAAGAGGCTAAACATGAATTCGCAGCCAATATGTTTAAGTTTATTGATGTTGAACCGCTGGAATTAAGCAGCAGCCACAAAAAACTAAACAGCGACGATCTGAAAGAATTGATCTCTAATTACGATGAGATTTTCGACATCTGTAAAGGTAGTGAATTTGAACGCTACTTTTATTATTGATGAGGCAAGAAGGACGCACACGGAAAACTGACGTTTATTCAAACAACCGTTTACCGGTAATGCTTGTAAACCTCTGCGGGCTGAAAGATAATTCAAAAATTCGCAGTGTGGTAGTGGTATATAAATTGCGAAGCCGAATTCTCCTCCTAAGGATAGTGCAGGAGATCCACGACGAAAAAAGCCGCCCCTTAGGGCGGCTTTTTTTATTTCAGAACTGGATACTGAAATCTATTTATACTTTATGGTAAATCTCAGCACCTGTTTCTTTAAACTCTGCTGACTTCGCCTGCATCCCTTCATCCGCTTTCGCATTGATCGCTGCGACCTGCTCGGCATCCAGATCACGTACTTCCTGTGAGATCTTCATAGAGCAGAACTTCGGACCACACATGGAGCAGAAGTGCGCCACTTTTGCAGAATCCTTTGGCAGGGTTTCATCGTGGTAAGCACGCGCAGTGTCCGGATCCAGACCGATGTTGAACTGATCTTCCCAACGGAATTCAAAGCGGGCTTTAGACATCGCGTTATCGCGAATCTGTGCACCCGGATGACCTTTCGCCAGATC
>JAGSHA010000113.1 GCA_023954795.1 Oceanospirillaceae bacterium
CACATCCATTTTCACCAACAACTCGTCATCAGGAAACATCTCTTGTACATGATCAGGATAGATACATACCCGCTCCTGAATCACATTTTCACATGGCGTATTGCGTAGTAAATAGCTGAAGTTAGGCTGCTGCTTACCTTTTGCGCAAATAGACAGTGTTGTCACCGTCTGCGGTTTATTCTCATCGACGACTCCGATCAATGCGTACGCGACACCAAAGGAGCGACTTAGAAAGCATGTCATCGCTTCAAAGTACTGCGCCCCGGAGTTACGCGCGACATCTTCTGTCAGCCCTCGAAAGAATAACTCAATACGCTTACGCTCAGTAATATCCTGCACGGTGCCATCAAGACGTCCCTTTTTGTGATCGAAACACCCCTGTAGTTCCACATGCCTCTCTTCACCGCTTGAAAGCTGGGTACGGTGCTGAAGGCGAATGCGTTCGCCACGTTCAATTGCCCTGTTAATCGCCTGTTGCACATTTACACGATCATCCTCATGCACACAGCTCATATAACACGCATGTGTCATCCCACCAGCGCTCTTGGCAACATCCAGAATACGGAAAACCTCATCAGTCCAATACAGTTCATCTTTTTCTGGATACCACTGCCAAGAGCCAATACTCGCGATCCGTTGCGAGTCCAGCAGTCGCGACTGACTACTCCTCAATGCTCGCTCAGCTTTTTGTCGGCTGACCACTTCTTGACGCAGACGTTTCACCCATATCAAAGCCAAAAACATCGCAACGACACACACGCCAACAAACCCAATCAACACCCCCATATAATTTCGAACACGCTGTTCAAAAACCGTTGGCAGTTCAAACCAGCTGCGTTGGATAGAGCGGTGTTGTCGATCGTTGATCGCCATCAGAGATTTATCCAGAATAGAGACCAGCTCCGGCCAATCGTTTCGTACAGCCATGCCTAATTGAAAGGAATAAGGGGTGTGTGCAGCAATTTGCAGATTGGTAAGACCCAATGTGCGAATCACATGGCTGACAGAAGCAACATTATCAACAAAGAAGTCGATCTCGCCGACCGCTAACTTTTCGAGTCCCTGCTTCAGAGTCGATACTGGGATTAACGTCAGCTCTGGGTGGTTTTTTTGGAGCAGTTCATGTGAGATATATTGGCTAACAACCCCGACTGTTTTGCCGCGTAACGCAGCCAACGAACGAACAGTGTAGGTATCTCTCTGACTGATGATGACCATAGGAAAATTAAGATAAGAGGAGGTAAAGCTAAGATACTGTTCGCGTTGAGAGGATTTCATCGCAGCCGGCAACAAATCCAGCTCTTTTGCCTCCGCCTTATTCAGCACTTGCGACCAGCTGAGGTTCGGTACCAACTGCATATCAACACCCAACTGAGCGCTAACAAGGTCAATATAATCCGCCGCTAATCCCTTGTACTTACCATTCTCAACATACTCGAACGGAGCCCACTGAGGGTCTACACCCAAACGAATCACTGGATGTTGCTTTAACCACGTCCGTTCCGCATCCGTCAGTTCATTCCAGCCATCTGCATAGGTTAAGCTGGTGCAGAACATCATTACCAGAAGCGTGACAAGCAGTCGTCTGACCATACCCTGTCTTCCTGAATGTGATGTCGCAACAACGATGCCTCAATGCGCACCTTAATGTGCTGTACGACCCATCCTTAGGAGCGCAGAAAGTATCAACGACTGTGTTAACGTCTCCTAAGAATAGACAGAAACCTGGAAAATAGCAGGAAAACAAAAAAGCCGATGATACTTACGCGTCACCGGCTTCTAATCGGACAGTAACAATTAGAGCACGTAATACTTCAGCGGTGGGAAGCCATTAAACTCAATTGAGCTGTAACTGGTGGTATATGCCCCGGTGGATAACCAGTAGATTCTGTCACCCTCGGCCAACGTCAGTGGCAAACTATATTTATGATCTTCATACATAATATCCAGACTGTCGCATGTCGGCCCTGCCAGAATGACCTCTTCTGCTTCACCTTCGCAATCCGTGTGAATCTGATACTTAATCGCTTCACCCATGGTTTCAATCAGGCCGTTAAACAAGCCCACATCGGTATACACCCATCGCTCCAGCGCAGTCGCAGATTTACGTGAAATCAGAACAACTTCGGATACAAGCACCCCGGCATCACCCACCAGCGACCGACCCGGTTCAAGAATAATTTCAGGAACGCCGTCACCAAAATCTTCCTGCAAGAAGCGCGTGATCTCGGCGACATAGGTATCAAACTCATTCGTTTTATGCAGATAGCTGGCAGGAAAACCGCCACCCATATTAATCATGCGTAAACTGATGCCGTACTCTTCAAACAACCGCTCAAAGATGACCTTAACCTTGGCAATCGCGCCATCCCAAACATCGATATCTCGTTGCTGAGAGCCTACATGGAACGATACCCCATAAGGCTCTAATCCCAGTTCTCGCGCCAGTACAGCCAATTCAACAGCCATCTCCGGGTTACAGCCAAATTTACGCGACAGCGGCCAATCAGCACCTTCAGAGCCCTCGGTCAACACACGGATGTATACCCGCGAACCCGGCGCATGTTTGGCAATATTACGCAGATCCGGCTCAGAATCCGTCGCAAACAGATCAATTCCACGCTCATGGAAGTACGCAATATCACGTGCTTTTTTGATGGTGTTGCCATAACTCATTCGTGTTGGCGACACACCAAACTGCAAAACCTTATCCAGCTCGTAGGTCGATGCAATGTCGAAACTTGCCCCTGCATTGGCAAGCAGCTCAATCACCTCATCTGCCGGGTTTGCTTTGACCGCGTAAAAAATGCGGGCGTAGTCAAAACCCTGCTGAAGTTCATCATACTTCTCTTTAATGCTGTTGAGATCCAGCGCCAGAAACGGCGTTTCATGGGTATCCGCAAGGGTTTTAATTTTTTGCCAGACTTGCGGGCACATCTGCTCAGCAACGTTCATGCGTTCGGGTCCACTAACAGAGAATCGGGGGATCGCCCCGCGACATAAAAAAAACAGCTGTAGGTCAGATCACTACAACTGTTCAGTCAGATAATTTCGCGAAGTATAAGTGCAACATCTGCACCCAGTAAACATTTTTCAGAACTCCTGCCCCCTGGAGACCAGACGCTCGATTTCGGCAAAAGATTTAGCCTGATACATCACATCAAAGCTAATACACAGATACCGGGATATATCACTGGCAGAGATAATGCCTCGGATCTTTTTTCCGCCTTGAGGATTGGCAGATGTCACGATGACATGCTGATCGCCGGAGCTTTTCAGGGTCAGCATCACATCACCGATTTTTGCACAGCGGACCTGATCATAGGTCAGCGCCTTGATGTGCAATACATCTAACATCAGATGCCGCACCTCAACCTGATCCCGCGCCCAGTTGTTTTGCCCCATAACACTCATCGGTTTATCACCTGCAATATCAGCCGCCGATACAATGCCACTGAACTGATCCTGACTATCCACCGCAAACAGCATACGAACGTGTTGTGCTTTCATATGCTCCAGGGCTTCATCTATCTGGGTGGTTTCACAGATTTTCACAGGCCAGGAACGTTCAAAGTCAGTCATCACTTCGAGTGCTGGGCTACGTAAGGTACCCGGATGACGGTCATGATCAGGGGTGACTAATTCTCCCCTGCTATCGAGACTGCTCAGACGGATCGGGTAAAACTCTTGAAACATTATAACGACTCCCGATTTCAGGTTTATCCCTACAGCATAGTATGAAGCGGGCGCTGTAGCACCTATGTCCGCTGAGCAATCTAGTTGTTAATCAAACAACACTGGCGTGATAACAACAGCTCCGACAATAAGCAGGAAGATAGCAAGCGCCAGGCGGACCTCTTTCAAAAAACTCGACCCATTGCTCATAACAGATACCGCCCCTCACTTAAGACAACCGATTGTCCCTGAATTGCCAATTCAACGACCTTTCCCTCGCGCAGAGTCGCAGTACTTTCAATCAGACTTGGACGCGCCATACGCACGCCTTGTGTTAAAACGAATTTCATCTCAGCTTGTTCTTCATCTGCCACAACAGCCCGTTCAGCCGCCAAGGCTCCGGTCAATGCCGCCGCTGCACTGCCCGTGGCCGGATCTTCCGGAATATTAAACGCCGGCGAAAACATGCGGGTATAGAGCTGCCCGTCACCATCATGGCTAAACAGATACAAGTCGCTTAGTGAAAGGTCAGGAAAGCAGTCTTTCCATACGCTTAGATTCAGAATCGCCTGATCAACGGCTGCTGCATCTGCCAGTTCCAGCATCTGAAACGGTAAACCACAGCTGGAGATAAACGGCTTACGTACTACCTGACTGCGTTCTAATCCAAGCAGGTCAGCCACATCATCTTCGCTCAGATGAGATTCGGAGACTGCAGGTAACATCGCCACCTTAAAACAGGCGGCGCTATTCTTGCGGAAAATCGTCACCGGTATATCACCAACGCCTTCTTTCAGCACCAGCTGATCACCTTGCACAAGCCCCAGGTGCGCCAGCAGATAGGAGGTGCCCACCGTTGGATGACCCGCAAAAGGAATCTCACAGGCGGGCGTAAAAATCCGCACCGGAAAGTAGTTGTCCGCAATCGGATCACCGACGAATACAGTTTCAGAAAGATTCAGCTCACGGGCTATCTTCTGCATCATGACGCCATCAATACCTGCGGCGTGAGGAAACACCGCCAGTGGATTGCCACCAAATGCGGTATCGGTAAAAACGTCCAACGTGTAAAAACTGTAATTCATCTCTGTCTCTCCTATTTGCGCCAAAATGGTTTGGCTGCTTCTGCCTGAGCGCAAGCACTGCTCACGCCAATGTCCTTAAGTTGATCCCGGTCCAACGCCAATAATTGACGGCGAGTGCGGTAACGCTGATACCAGCAGATACAGGTACCCAGACCTGTATTCACCTTCCGCCTGACCACTCTTTTCATCACTCAACCTCCCCTTTGGTAATCGAGTAGAAAACAGTTTATGCTCAGAGCCGAAAGCAATACAGATTCAAATACAGATAATTAAAAGCAGTACAGATTAGGACGAATCTGGTCTGTACGGGTCTTTTTATTCTTATCTGTACTGGTGCGTTTATTCAGAGGAATCAGAGCGTTATGGCCGTCAAACTCTATGAGCAAGTTGCAGATGAGATAATTGCCCGAATTGAGGGAGGGTATTACACCGCCGGACAAAAACTACCATCGATTCGGATTCTTGCTCAGGAGCACGGTGTCAGTATCTCCACTGTTCAGGAGGCGTATCGTATTGTAGAGGAACGCGGTCATACCGAAGTCCGCCCAAAATCCGGCCACTTCGTTAAAGCCCGCAATAGCGCGCCTGTACTCCCTGACGTGAGCCCTCTTCCCCAACGTCCGGTTCAGGTCTCAGCCTGGAGCAATATTCTCAATATGCTCAATGCCGATGAAGCGGAAAATATGCTGAATCTGGGCTGGGCGATTCCTGACCTGAAAAGCCCCACACTAAAACCGCTGACCCGGGATCTGAACGATATTAATCGACGCATGGGAATGCGCAGCCTGTCGTATGACTATGTACGCGGGAACAAGGCACTGCGACGTCAAATCGCACGTCTGGGTGTCGACTCCGGGCTGCAACTGCATCCTGACGATATTCTGGTCACCAGCGGTTGTCAGGAAGCGCTGTCATCCAGCTTGAGGGCGATCACCAAACCCGGTGATATTGTCGCAGTCGATTCCCCCTTTTACTTTGGGGCAGTGCAAACAATCGAAGCCAGTGGCCTGAAAGCGATAGAGATTCCCAGCCACCCGGAAACCGGCACCAGCCTGGAAGCACTGGAACTCGCATTCGCGCAGTGGCCGATTAAAGTGTTGGTACTGACCCCCACCTGCAACAATCCGATGGGGTACTCAATCCCCGAAGCGCACCGTCCTAAAATCATTGAACTGTGCAACCAGCACGACATCATTTTGATCGAGGATGATATATACGGAGATCTATCGTTTCAGTACCCCCGTCCTCGCAGCCTGAAATCCTATGATACGGAAGGCCGGGTTATTCTGTGTTCATCGTTCTCTAAAACACTCGCACCCGGGCTACGAGTTGGCTGGGTTGCACCCGGGCGATACCTGGATGAAGTACTGCATATGAAATATGTGTCCAGTATCAGTACACCCACGGTGTCGCAGATGGCCGTTGCGGAATATGTTTCACAAGGTGCTTACGAACGTCACCTGCGGAAGATGCGGGAGAACTACCAACGCGGACGGGACATCATGATTGAACTGATACAACGATATTTTCCGGAGGGTACGCGTATGACCTACCCGCAAGGGGGATTCGTGATCTGGGTGGTAATGCCTAAGGCGATCAACACGATGGAGCTAAACAACCGCGTGAAGCAGTTCGGAATCAGCTTCGCACCGGGCGAGCTCTTTACTACAACGAAGAAATATAAAAACCAGATGCGCCTTAACTATACGAATTGCCCTTGCCCGGAAGTAGAAGAAGCCATCCGCACGATCGGCCGGGTCAGCAAAGAGATGCTGATGGAGCATTGATTCTTAACGATGAACACGGGCTTGTGTCAGCGACGCTTGGGCGCAAGCTTTTTCTTTTTGATACCTTCGATACCCAGAAACAGTTCAATCACATTCCCACCCGGACCCACGTCATACTGCATTCCGTAGTCAAACGCATCCAGCGTCACTTTGCCTTCAAAGCCCACACGGTAGCCGCCCCAGGGATCATGTCCCTCCCCTATCCGATTGACCGGTATCTGAAGTTCGCGGGAGACGCCCCGCAAGGTCAGGGTGCCATAAACCACACCACTGTCAGCATCCCCCTCATAGCGACGACTGACAAATTTTACGTCCCGATATTTCCGGGCATCCAGGTATTCATCACCACGCAGATGTTTATCGCGCTCAGCATGATTGCTGTCGAGGCTGGCCAGATCCACGTTCACATTTATCTTGCTAGCCTGAGGCCGAGATTTGTCCCACGTGAAGTGACCTTCTACTCGGTTAAAGCGGCCGTATAACCAACTGTAGCCAAGGTGCTTGGTGCGAAATTCGATAAAGCTATGGGTAGGATCAAGGTTGTAGCTCGCGGCTGTGACCGGAGGCGTACACAGTGCACTCAATACCAAAATAAAAGGAACAACTGGGAAAGGATTCAAAACGGACATAGCGGGCCTCCATACTGCTAGCCCGCATAAGGTGTTAGTCCTGCTCGAGCTTTTCCTGACAACTCAAGCAAAACCTACTTTCTGGATAGGCATTCAGGCGAGCAATACTGATCGGTTCATCACAGATTTCACAATAACCATAGTTGTCTGGTGAAGCAATCCGGTGAAGGGCGTGATTGACCTGCTCCAATCTCTGTTCACAACGCTCAAGATTTGCCTGCGCCATGCTTTGCTGCTGCATCGCATCACCACGGGACACCCGCCCTACTGCTTGCTGATCAAGCATCACCGGGCGAGAAGACTCCTGCAGGCTCTCAATTTCAGTACGCAGTTCCTGCTCCAGATTTTCCAACCGCTCCAGCAGGGACTGAACCATATTCCTATTCTGTGCGTCATACATAACGACTCAATACTCTGTTATTTAACCCGCCCTGTGCAGAGCAAGACGCACTGCACTTGCTTATTTAGCCTGATCGATAAAGATCTGGATCGCGTCGGTCAACGCCACATCATCGCAATCGTTACAGGTCCCTTTAGGTGGCATAGCACCTTGACCCGTTTTCACTGTCGTCAGCAGGGCATCCACACCTTTAGCGATCCGCGGCTGCCAGGCTGCGCTATCACCCGGCTTCGGCGCACCGGCTAAACCGATATCATGGCACGCTTTACAGTGCTTATCATAAACGGCCTGACCGTCAGCCATCGCAGCACCGGACATAAGTACTGTAGCAAAAAGGGTCGCAACTGTTTTCTTCATTCGATGATTCTCCGATGTATCGAAACTTTCCTTTATTGAAAGCTAATCCCAAACTTGGAACCTTGATCTGGCTCACTCCGCAGACAAACAGCTATAATTTTTTGCAGGCACAAAAAAAGCGGCCCTCAGGCCGCTTTTCAAACAAACTAGCGTTTCTGCTTTAACATATCGCTTAGCTGGACAGTTCCAGCAACAATTTGTTCAGGCGAGCAACGTAAGCCGCTGGATCTTCCAGCTGACCACCCGCTGCAAGGTCAGCTTGTTCAAACAGAACCAGTGACAGCTCAGCAAAACGATCTTCGTCCACTTCCTGATCCAGCTTACCAATCAGTGGGTGTTCAGGGTTGATCTCGAAAATCGGCTTCACATCAGGTACGGCCTGACCTGCGGCTTCCATGATCTTACGCATCTGCGCACCCATGTCATGATCACCGATGACCAGACATGCCGGAGAATCTGTCAGGCGATGGGTCACACGTACTTCAGATACTTTCTCAGTCAGCTTATCGGTCAGACGTTCAACCAGCGCTTCTTTAGACTTAGCCGCTTCATCCTGAGCCTGTTTCTCTTCTTCAGACTCGGTTTCGCCCAGATCCAGCTCACCTTTAGTGACATCCTGGAAAGACTTGCCGTCGAAGTCGAACAAGTGGCTCATCATCCACTCATCGATCCGATCCGTCATCAGCAGCACTTCGATGCCTTTCTTACGGAAGATCTCGAGATGCGGGCTGTTCTTCGCTGTCGCGTAATTATCAGCCACAACATAGAAGATTTTTTCCTGACCTTCCTGCATGCGGGACACATAATCTTCCAGCGATACGTTCTGGTCAGCAGATTCACCGTGAGTTGACGCAAAACGCATCAGCTTAGCGATCTTCTCTTTGTTTGCGTTGTCTTCCGCCGGACCTTCTTTGATCACCTGACCAAATTCGTTCCAGAAAGTCTGGTACTTCTCAGGCTTGTTTTTGCCCAGTTTGATCAGCGTATCCAGTGCACGTTTAGTCAGTGCGCTGCGCAGCTTATCAACGTTAGGATCTTTCTGCAGAATCTC
>JAGSHA010000294.1 GCA_023954795.1 Oceanospirillaceae bacterium
GATTTCAGGAGAGAATTTGATCGTATCCAGCAGATCTACCAGGAAACTCTCCTCGTTCATCTTCGCAAGTTCTGCGGGTGTCCAGACTTTCGTCATGTGCGGCATCACCACTCTCCTAAGTCATGTGAGAAAGGGAAGGTCCGATCGTAGCTTGAGCGAAAATAGCGTGATAAGGGCGCGCCGTTCGCGGGTACTTAATAAAGCTTAGCAGGTTGATGAGTAATCACTAGGAATCGGCATTGTCTATTTCCGATTGGGGGCGTTGGCACGCTGCTGTCGAACAAGCGTCGCATTATATTGATCTGTGTCTATGTTTCTCTGTGCGGGATTGGATCTGAAGGGCGTTTTTTGAGCTATATCAATTATTGCTAATGTGTCTCGTTGTAACCTAGCCCCAATTCTTAGATTTAGAAAAACATTGTTTGAGAGGGTGACAACATGTTTGGTATCGATCCGTACAGCTTTGAAACACTTGCTCCAAGTCTGCTAATGATTGCCGTTATGACTGGCGTGATGATCTGGGGCGGGATCAAAATCCGTTCACTGATGAACGAAGACAAAAAGTCATAAGTACATAATGTACTGCTGTTCCGGCGAGCTTCCCCCAGCCGGATAGAGTTTTAAAAAAAGGCCGCTATTGATGCGGCCTTTTTTATGTCTGCTATGAAGCTAAGTGCGTTATTTACGTGCGCGTAAAATAACGAACTTTTTGTTGCTGGCAACCGTTTCGCAATTGCCAAAGAGCTTCTTCAGGGTGATGTGATAACCCAGATGACGGTTGCCAATGACCCAAAGTTCTCCTCCTTCGCGCAATACCGTACGGGATTCCCGAAACATCTGATTGGCGATGTGGGTGCCTACGACCGTCTGCTGATGAAATGGCGGATTATTTAACACCAGATCAGCACTGTTGCGCGGCACGCCTTGCAAACAATCGGTCGCAGTGAAGCGTGCGGTGCGAGTGTCGCTAAACGCTGTTTCAAAATTGAGCTTAGCGGACGCAACCGCCATAAAAGATTCATCTACAAACGTCAGCTCAGCCGCCGGGTTTTTTTCGGCCGCCATCAGGCCAACAACGCCATTACCACAGCCGAGATCGACGATCTGCTGATAGCGATCATCCGTCGGCAGGTGGCTGAGGAAAAAACGTGTACCTATATCTAAACTGTCGCGGGAGAAAACACCGGCGTGGTTATAGATCCGATGGACACTGTTTTCTAACACGTAGCTGGACGGATAAGGGGATGCGGTTGGTGTGATGTTGCAATCCACTTGCGGGAAAATAAGCCGCGCTTTTTTCCGAGCCAAAGATGTTTGGGTTTCGCCGATCAGCTTTTCAAAAAGTTTAAGCGTTGATGTATGAATTCCTTTCACCATGCCGCTCGCAATCACGCGGCTACCTTCCTTCAGATGAGGCCGTAAACGGTGTAGCTGGTCTTCAAGCATCGCCAGACTTTTTGGTACTTTGATCAACACAAGGTCAAACTGATCTTCAGGGTCTGACAGGCTATCCAGCAAATTGATCTGCTCTGCTTGAATATTGTTGTCACTAAGGTTCGCCTGGATACCTGCATGAGCTAGCCAGGAATCTGAGATTACGGTGGGATGGTATTGGTGTAAGGCAACTGCGAGACTACCGAACTGATCGTTAAGCACTAATATCCGGCATCCATCGTTGAGCAGATGTTCGTCAGCGACCTGTTGTAAGAGGTATTCATCGGCGGCATCCCAGGCCCTTAGTTTTTCCTGTTTACGTCGGGGGAAACGGCTTAGCTGAAATTGTCCCTGGGGGACGGATAAAATTTCCATCTGGGGTGCTACCGGTCGTCAAAATTTAGCCGGCGAGTTTAGCACATCATGGGATTTTTCGGCGCGTGAGCGGATGAATGGGCAGGGTATGAATGGCGTGAAAATATCTCATAGTAATAAAAATCTAATTTTTTATGCCTTGTGGCATAATCGCGTTCTTGTGACATTCATTTAGCGGTCACGGTTTTGGGGCTCAGGGATGAGAGGGAAGGTTTCTTTTCGGGTATTGCCTGTTGCATCGATTCATTAAACGATCGTCAGATTTTTTGCTGAGCGATTTTGTTCGTACACGTCTGTTCTTATTGGCGGCAGTTGCTTGTCTACTGGTCTGGATTCTTGATCCCTTGGTGGATGTATTCATACTGGGCGAAGGCACCATTTTCGAACAGTTGATCACGCCTTCTGCAGCAGAACTCTATTTTCGCTCATTTTTCTCACTGCTGATTATTGGTGGTGCTGTTGTCCTGCGGCTAATGCTCTTACGTTATCGAGATCAGAATACGGAGCTGAAAGAGCAGCGTGCGATGATGAAACGAATCATCGATTCCGATCCCGAGTGCATTAAAACCGTGGCGGCCGATGGAGAGTTGCTGGATATGAATCCGGCCGGTTTGACAATTATCGAAGCCGATTCCATTGAGCAGGTGCGTTACGCCAATGTGTATGAGCTGATTGCAGACGAAGATCGCGCTGATTACATCGCGTTCAACGAACGGGTATTCAAAGGTGAATCCGGCATCATGGAATATGATGTGATGGGGTTGAAGGGCGCGCGTAAACGGGTCGAAACCCATGCCGTGCCGTTGCTGGATGAAGACGGGCGGGTATCCGCGCATCTGGCCGTGACCCGTGACATTACCGAATTCAAACGTTCGCAGGAAGAACTGAAAAAATTCTCCGTAGCAGTAGAGCAGTGTGCCAGTGTGGTCATGATCACCGATGCTGATGCCTGTCTGACGTATATTAATCCCCGCTTTACCCATGTGACAGGTTTCAGTGCTGAAGACGCGCTGGGGCAAACGCCGCGTATTTTACGTTCGGGCAAACACTCAGAAACCTTTTATGCTCAACTCTGGCACCGTATATCCAATGGCCGCGAATGGCGCGGAAAAATGCAGAATCGCCGCAAAAGCGGAGAGCTGTATTGGGCGATGGTGGTGATTTCACCGCTGAAAGATGAGAGCGGAAAAATCACCCAGTACCTCTGCACGCAGGAAGATATCACCAGTTCCCATCTGCTCAGTGAACAGCTGGATCATCAGGCGCGTCACTGCATGCTCACAGGTCTGATTAATCGTTATGAATTTGAACAACGCTTAGATGTGATGCTCAAAGGCGTACGCCGAGCGGGCACTCAGCACGCGGTATTTTTCCTCGATATCGACCAGTTTAAAGTGATCAACGATAGTTGCGGGCATATGGCCGGGGACCAATTGTTGCGTCAGATTGGCGGCTTGATTCAGTCTCATGTTCGTCAAAATGATTCTGTTTCACGCCTGGGTGGCGATGAATTTGCGGTCTTGCTCGAGTTGTGTGCTCCACAAGAAGCGGTCCGTGTCGCTGAAAAACTGCGTTCGGCGGTTGAAGACAGTGTGTTTGGCTGGGGGGAGAATATTTTCCGCATTACAGTCAGCATCGGTGTGGTATGTATTGATGATCACTCGCCGGAAATCGCCGAGGTGATGAGTTGCGCCGATACTTCCTGTTATAGGGCTAAAGAGCTGGGACGGAATCGGGTCCAACTCTATCAGGACGATGAAACCTCGCAGCGCCGTCAGGACGAAGCCCAATGGGTCAGTCGCATTCACGAAGGCATCGAGCACAACCGATTCTGTTTATATGTGCAGGATATTGTTGGTTTACAACAGGAAGATCTGCGGCATTACGAAGTGTTGATCCGTTATCTGGATGAGCACGGTCAGCTGATTCCTCCGGGGGCTTTCTTGCCACCGGCAGAACGCTTTGGGTTGTCACCGAAGCTGGATCGTTGGGTTATTAAGAATGTCTGTGCATTTTTGGCCGAGACTCCGAACAAACATCTCAACCTGTCGATTAACTTATCCGGCCTGTCTATTGCGGATGATGAATTGTTGTTCTGTGTGCGGAAACTGCTTGAGGAATATAAGGTTGATCCTCAACAACTGTGTTTTGAAATAACCGAAACGGCCGCCATTTCCAATTTGGCGAATGCTGTTCGGTTTATTAATGCGATGAAAGAGATTGGCTGTCGGTTTGCATTAGATGATTTTGGCAGTGGGCTGTCGTCGTTCGGATATCTAAAAACTTTGCCGGTAGATTTTGTAAAAATCGATGGGATTTTTGTAAAAGATATATTGGATGATGAAGTGGATATGGCGATGGTGCGTAGTATTAATGACATTGGTCACCTGATGGGCAAAAAGACGATTGCAGAGTTTGTTGAAAATTCTGAAATCGCTGACCGTCTGCGTGAGGTCGGTGTGGATTATGCTCAGGGGTATGGGATCGCTAAACCGCACAGTATTGAGTTGTTAGCTGATTTGTCACTCACGCCAGTAACCACGCTGGCTGAAGCCGAGAACGAAGTCTGCGTGTAGGCCATGTAGGGTGACATGCTGGCTGCAAAAAAGCGAACAGCTGAGCATATATTGCTCACTCTAAGGTCGAGTGCTTTGTTTCCTGATGAGCATTAAAACTCGGGCTTTGC
>JAGSHA010000231.1 GCA_023954795.1 Oceanospirillaceae bacterium
AAGACTAGGGAAAGGATTGGAGCGGAATATCGGGCTCGAACCGACGACCTGAACCTTGGCAAGGTCCCGCTCTACCAACTGAGCTAATTCCGCACCGTTTCCCAACCACTCTCAAGGAAAGAGAATGGCGTCCCATAGGGGGTTCGAACCCCTGTTACCGCCGTGAAAGGGCGGTGTCCTAGGCCACTAGACGAATGGGACGTGGATGCGTTTAAAGTTTCCCTCAAACGCGGGACGTATATTATGCGGACTACAGCAATCGTTCAAGCAATTTTTTAATTTTTTCGTAAAAACCTGCTCTTTTATATTCGAAACCTTAGAAACAAGCTTTTCCTTCACAAACAACAGGTTAAGGACTGATCAATCAAAGGAGTTACCTCAGAATAAATCGACGAAAGTGAAAAGCGTAAGACTGCCCCTACTCTCTTTCCTAAAACCTTCATATCGGCTCAATCAAACAGAAATCTAATATAGACAGGGAACGACAAACACTTTCAATTTAAGCCAACTGATACTCAATACCCGTACCAGCCAGACCCGTCAGATCAATATTCTGTGTGTTCAACTCATGGTTAGCGGCAATACTTACCAACCCACCAACAGACAAGCTACCGCTATCCAGCATCTCAACATAAGGCGCTACCTGAGCATTCTTAGGGGCATGCCCAACCAGATTAGTCCAAAGTAGCTCTGCGATATCCTGATGATCAGTCAATCCACGGAGATTTATTGCAGCCTCAGCTAAACCTTCGTAACTCATACCACCATCAAGCAGGGATAAACCCGTCCCCACAAAGCCAGGGTTTTCAATCGCTTCAGCACCATATACAGCGCCTAATATTTTACAGACCTGTCCGGCATGCCCATCATTCAGCAGGTCAAAAGCGATATTGGTATCGTTAAACTGGAGACGTTCTATATTGGAAAACTCATAGGAGGTTCCACCGTCCTTGACCATACCATTTGAGCTATCCGAGCTGAGCGTCAGATCACTCCGACTTCGACTGATAGGAAGCACCAAGGTATCAATACCCGCCAACCCGTTAAAGACATCGCTCTCGCCATCACCATAAAACGTATCACGTCCATCACTTGCTGTACTTGAACTGCTGACAGCATCTGTAGCATCAGATGTAAGGAACTCGAGAAAACCATCACCATCGTAGTAAGCTACCCTGACACTGATAGCAGACCCCGTATCGCTTCGCGTCAACTGATACGAGTCGGAATTCGCTCCGGCTATATCCTCACCGTCTCTAAGCCACTGATACACCAATTCCCCTAAGCCATTCGCATCACTCAGGCCTGCCGTATCAGCCGTCAACGTTGCCCCCCGAGCCGCCTCTCCTCTTACAACAATCGAGCCACTAACTGGACTATTCGGGGAATCACCTAAGATATGATCATCACTAAACGCCATAACGACGTACTGTCCATAGATATCATCGAAGTATGCCCACTCTACACCTAGATAATGTATGCCGGTGTACGACGGCTGGAACGCTAAAATGCTATCGGTTCCATAAGGCTCACTTAGTCCTAAACTTGCCCCATCAGTGGAAAAAAGCCCGTAACCTTCGTTATCGTAGATTTCCAGACTCGGTGTCCAGTCACCAGATAACACCATGTTATAGGTTGCGCCACGCTGTAACCTAACCCCGACCATATCGAAGGAATCGTAGAGACCCAACGTGCTGGAATAGGAGCCAAAGACTGGAATCTCATTAGATGCCGCAAGAATTAATTCCGACTCATCACCATAACTAACTTCAAACCGTGCGTCATAAGGGCTCGCTCCCCAAAAATACGGATTTCTCCACATCAGTTACTTCTCCATAGCTCCAATACAATCCCTTACCTCTGACTGTGATAAGGACGCTCACAAAACCCAAACAGGCAAGTTAGAAAAACTGAAACGTTCATTACGCTACGCTCTGACAAAGTCAGTGGCTAACTCAGCACTTAAACGGACTTATCAGGGATTAGTATCATTACGCGACAGGGAGAGTGTTGTTGATACTTTCACACAGGGGATGAAAGTAAGAATGGCATTAGGCAGGACTTATCACCTTACGGACGTTCAGATTCGATCACACCAAGCATTACAATTCCCTTTAGCGGCATTTAAAGCCTGCGTTCCGTCGCACATAAACCTGAAAGATCAGCACCGGAAAACACTAACTGCAGTGGCAGCAGGAACATATAGGAAAAATTCCTATTTTCATGCCCAACCACCCCGACCTCTGCTCTTTATTCTGTTAATTTCAAAATAGCACGCTGGAGAATAGAAGTAGTTGTAGCAATATGAGGAGCAAGATAGGTCTTGTGCATTCTAATCAATGATGACTTGGCCAATTTGCTCGACCTGATTGTCACCTGAACCCAGCGGCCGACGTTTGCAAGCCACTTGATGACTAACAGTGGTAAGATACGCTCGTGAGAACGCATTCTTCGTCACTGTGATGCGTTATTTTGATCAGTTCTGGATTGAGTCGTTTTATGAGTCCAACAAGTATTGGCCTTCTGATCTTAGGAGGTATCGGCATTATGTCGGTAACCGCCTATGTCATTCAGATGTATGAAAATCGTAAGAAAGCCCGCCAGCTAAGGTTGATGCACCTACAAAGCGTAATCCGTCGTGCGCACCACCTGCTGTCCAATTACCCTCCGTTGTTGCAGAGCCCGGACATCATCAAGTTTCTGACCGTATACCTTTCACAACGGTGTCAGGCTGCGCTGGAGCTGGAACAGTCTGATACGATGGAGAAAGTACTCGGTGAAGCCAACGAACGCGGCGCCAGTTCACTGGAAACCCCTCCACACCCAGAAGGCTCACTCACACTGTTTGATTCTCCTAACAGTGCACAACGCGCGCGTGCAATCATCAAAGAGTTCGTCAAGTTCCTGAAAGAGATCGAGGCTAAAGGTGAAATATCAAGCTCGGTGAGTCAGCCAATGATTCAACAGGCGAAGAACTGCTTTGAACGCACAGAAATCGATCTTGAACTGTTGGAAGCGATGGTGACCGAAGAGGTCAACGACGGTAAACGCTCATTCAGCACTTATAAGAAATGTTTTATTCGTCTGAGTGAACTGAATAAAAACCACCTGTTGGATCGCCAGCTGTTTGAACTGCGTAATCGTATGACAACGATTGCGGCTTATATTGAGCAGCGCACGGAAGAGGAACGCCAGCGCCGGCTTAAAGAGGAAGCAGAACAGAATAAATTTGGCTTTTGAGCAGGTTAAGAAAGCGCTTGATAAACCTGCGTTACTCCACACTTTTTTCTCTATGATGTTCTCGTTGTCGCAGCCATTCACTCAGACTGGCGTGCGACATCGGTATTCCGGTTAGCCAGCCCTGAGCCGCATCACAATGTGCCTCACGCAAGAAATCATACTGCTCCTGAGTTTCCACACCTTCAGCAACAACCGTCAAATGCATGCTATGCGCCATGGCAATTATCGCTGACACAATATCTTCATCTACGGGATCGACCGATAAACCATCTACAAAGGTTTTATCAATTTTGACGCTGCTAACCGGCAGTTTTTTCAGATAGCTCAGTGACGAAAAACCTGTTCCGAAGTCGTCAATCGCCAGTCCGATGCCACTTTCTCTTAAGCGGTAGAGTGAGGACTGGGAATGTTCTACTTCCTGTAAAAACACGCCCTCAGTTATTTCAAATTCAAGGCAATCAGGGCTGAGTCCCGCAGCGTTAAGAATCGACTGTACACGTTGACTAAATGCCTGATCACGTAACTGACGTGGCGATAGGTTGATCGCAATCCGCGGCATCTCCAGTCCTTGTTCGCGCCAGAGCTTCAGCGTATCTACGACGGTTTCGATCACCCACTCACCGATAGGAATAATCAAGCCACAATCTTCAGCGATCGGAATAAACTTCAAGGGAGGAACTGTACCCAACAGGGGATTATTCCAGCGCAACAAAGCCTCGGCACCGATCAGCTCACCCGTAAGGGTATCCACCTTCGGCTGATAAGCGACGGAGAGTTCGTGATTCTCCATTGCCATACGCAATTGATCTTCGATTCTGCGGCGCTCATGCATCTCGGTATTCATATCAGGCTGAAAAAACTGAAACTCATCACGCCCGCCATTTTTTGCATGATACATTGCGATATCTGCCTGAATGATCAACTCTTCAGTATTGACCGTGTTCTCTGGATAGATTGAGATTCCGACACTGCAGGTCACAAACGTCTGGTGCTCACCAAGAATCATCGGACTCGCCACCGAGCTGCGAATCTTGTTCGCAATCAGCGCCAAATCTTCATTTGCCCGATCCGCTTGCAGATCCACGACTATCACGGTGAACTCATCACCGCCCATGCGCGCGACGGTATCCTGAGAACGTACGGCCTGCCCCAATCGTAAACTAACCTCTTCCAGCAGCAGATCACCAATCTGGTGGCCTAACGTATCATTCACCGATTTGAATCCATCCAGATCGATAAACAGCAAGCCAACATAAGTCCCATTACGTGCGGCATTTTTTAACGCTTGCTGCAGGCGGTCACCAAATAAACTTCGGTTGGGCAAACCGGTCAGGCTGTCAAAGTAGGCCAGCATCCGGACCTCCTGCTCGGCCGCTTTCCGCTCAGAAATATCGGTGCTGGCACTGCCCAACGCAGTGAATTTTCCGCTGCTATCCAACAAAGGGAAAATCGTCGTGGTGAAATGACGATAGCTACCATTGACCTGTGCGATCGTTTCTTCAAACGTCACATCTGTCTGGCGCAACCTGACCTGTTTTTCATAATGTAGGCGGCACTGCTGAGCCTCTGTCAGATGGCTCCGGGATACATCAAGCAGATCAATAAACCAGAGCGAAAACTTATCATTGACCAGCTGATAGTCACCGTCTTTCGTTTTAAGACTCAGTGCGACTGGCAAATTATCAACGACCGTTCGTAACCTCTGGTCACGCTCGCTGATCGCATCCAGCATGTTGTTAAACGATGCACCCAGGGCACCTATTTCGTCGTCTGAATTCAATGCCAGTCGCGTTGCTGTTTCACCGGCCTTTTGTCGTTGGATGGTATCGGAAATATGACCAATAGGTCGGAGGACAGAGCGATGAAACACTGCGTAACCCAAGACACAGATACAGAACACGGCAAGAATTAAAATCATGCCGGAACGCATAAAGATATCGGAGGCCCCGGCGCGAATGGCACTGGAATCCAGTCGTAAATACACCACACCTCGGTATTCATCCGGCGACAGTTTCACCTGCGCCATCGCATGTCCCCAAGCCTGATCAGCAGCCTGAGGATCAACCCGGCTATGAAAACGATCACGGTAGTTTTGCGAGTTGTACCCGGCAGACAGCAAAGGATAAAACGTGACAATATCGCCTCCCGGGAGGAGGTAGTGACCGAAAGTCCCTTGTTTGATCGATTCCATCAGCACTTTGAGCATCTGCTGAGAAGCGTGATCATCATCAATGCCGGGATGAATACTGGAAGCCCAAATAACAAACGGGTCCCGTGTCACCACTGAAATACCCGAGATACCCTCTTCGCTGGCAACGATATCCTCTACAGCGAAGCGTATTTCCTGCAGCTCGCTCATAACTTCAACCGTTTCGTTGATCGCAACGGCCAACA
>JAGSHA010000131.1 GCA_023954795.1 Oceanospirillaceae bacterium
ACTGGCCAGGCTAACCCAAGGATCACCCCGTTCAGCGCCTTTAACGATACGGTCGACCTGTCCGCAGTCGGAGAGTAGTTTTTCCAGAGTGGATTGACGAAGTCTCTGAGCGGCGCGTCCTAGCTGTGGCTTACGCTTTCCCCAGATTTTTTCGCGCTGACACAATGCATCAAAGCTCATGCCCGATGATTGGCCTAGCTGGATGTTGTAGAGTGCGCGGATCTCTCTGACCAAGGCCCAGAGGACAATCGCAGCTTCCGTACCGTCCTGATGCAGGACTTGCAGAATCTTATGGCTGCGGTCTGCCTGGCCCAATAAAACGGCTTCTGTCAGACCATAGATATCGTAGCGGGAACTGTCCGTAACCGCGTCAATGACATCGTCTGCGGTGACCGGTTTGCCTGGATAGAGCAGAAGAAGCTTTTGCAGTTCCTGTTTGGCGGCGAGCAGATTGCCTTCAATACGATCAACCAGCAGGCTGACAGCATCATCTTCCAGTTGCAGGCCAATTTGGGCTGCGCGTTGTCGAATCCAGGTGGGTAGCTGATTAGGCTCGATTGGCCAAAGCTCAACAACCACGCCTTTTTGGTCGATAGCTTTGAACCAGGCGGATTTCTTACTCGCCCCATCGAGCTTATTGGCGACAAGCAGTAATACGTTGTCCGGGGAGGGAGAGTTCAGATACTGGCGAAGAATTTCACTAGACTGCTTGTTCAGCTTGCTGCTGCCAAGGCGCAGTTCGATGATCTTCCGTTCAGCAAACAGAGACAGAGCGTTAGCACATTCCAGTAGATACTCCCATTTAAAGCCGGATTCTACATGGAGTACTTCACGCTCGGTAAACCCCTGTTGTTTGAAGTAGCCACGCAACAGATCGCAGCTTTCTTCGGAAAGAAGCGGCTCGTCGCCAGTGATCAGATAAGCCGATTGGACCTCACCTTTCAGTCGGCTGGCGAGCTGCTCCTGTTTTACTTTCATTTGTTGCTATCAAATGCCAGGTAACTGCGGATAATGCGGGTTGCCATCGCGTCGTACATTTCGTCGCGAAGCAGTGACTCCTGCTCATCCTTGGCGGCAGCGGCATCTGCATCGTAAGTGTAAACACGCTCGGTGATTGCTGACTCGTTTTTAACCAAGTCGTTTTTCAGCGAGCGTAGTTCATACTCAACCTTCAACGTCAGTGAGTACTCATCAACACGCGCGCTACTGTCGAGAGAGACAGAATCGCGTTTGAAGACAGACTTATGAATCTTCAGGTTGTACGGAGCATTTGACTCAAGCTGAATGCCGTTGTCCTGCAGGCCGCGCTTTAACGCGCGACTCAGGCGCTCGTTTGCGCGATCTGTTTGCAGACTCAGTTGAGCCTTATCGGCGGATACATCCACTGCACCGCGCAAGTGAAACCCGCAGGCAGACAGCAGCGATAGGGTAAACACCAGCATAACTGCCAGCAGCGGCTTAGTATTCAGTTGCACGGCCATAGGGATGCTCCTTTATCCGGTCTTATCCAACGACGATGTTAACCAGTTTGCCCGGCACCACAATCTGCTTGCGGATACTTTTGTCGGCCATATGTTTCTGAACGTTTTCTTCAGCCAGCGCAGTGTGCAGGATGACATCCTTATCGGCGTCTGCTGCAACGTTGATCTTCGCGCGGACTTTACCGTTCACCTGTACGACCATCTCGATAGATGTACGTACGAGTGCGCTTTCGTCAACCTGTGGCCAAGGTGCGGTTAAGATATCGCCCTTTTGACCCAGAGCCGTCCAAAGCTCGTGCGTAATGTGTGGCACGATAGGGGCCAGCAGCTGTACGGCAGTTTCCAGCGCTTCCTGAGACACCGCGCGGCCCTGTTCGCTGACATCAACAAACTTGCTGATTGCGTTGGATAGTTCCATCACAGCAGCAATCGCCGTGTTAAATGTCTGGCGGCGCTCTACGTCGTCAGAAACCTTCTGGATAGTTTCATGCACTTTACGACGCAACGCCTGCTGGTCATCCGTCAGCGCAGCGGTATCCAGAGCGATAACATCGCCGCCAGTTTGCAGATGATCAAATGCTTGTTTCCACAGACGTTTAAGGAAGCGATGAGCGCCATCTACACCGGAATCAGACCACTCCAGAGATTGTTCTGGTGGTGCTGCGAACATCATGAACAGGCGTACGGTGTCTGCACCGTATTTATCGATCATGATCTGAGGATCGATGCCGTTGTTTTTAGACTTGGACATCTTCGATACGCCGGCGGAAAGCACAGGCTCTCCGTCTGACTTCAGGGTCGCGCTAATAAAGCGGCCTTTGTCATCGGTTTCTACCTGAACGTCGGTCGGGGAGATCCACTCCTGACCGCCATTCTCACCTTCGCGGTAGTAGGTATCTGCCAGAACCATACCCTGACACAGCAGGCGCTTGAACGGTTCGTCGGAATCCACCAAACCCTGATCACGCATCAGTTTATGGAAGAATCGGGAGTACAGCAGATGCAGAATCGCGTGTTCGATACCACCGATGTACTGATCGACCGGCAGCCAGTAATTGGCTTTTTCCGGCTCCAGCATCTGGTTTTCGCTCAGGCGACTCGCATAACGTGCGTAGTACCAGGACGACTCCATAAAGGTGTCAAACGTGTCGGTTTCACGTTCTGCTGCTCCGCCACATTTAGGGCAGGTGGTGTTGATGAAGCTTTCCATTTTTTTGATCGGAGAGCCGACACCATCAAACTGAACATTTTCAGGCAGGGTTACTGGCAGCTGATCTTCAGGTACAGGAACGGAACCGCAGCTGTTGCAATTTACGACTGGGATTGGTGTACCCCAGTAGCGCTGACGAGATACACCCCAGTCGCGCAGGCGGTAGTTAACGGTAACCTTGCCTTTGCCTTTTGCTTCCAGTTCAGCGGCGATCGCTTTGAAGGCCATATCGAATTCCAGATGATCGAAATCACCGGAATTCACCAAAACGCCTTTCTCAGTGTAAGCTTCTTTATCCAGATCGACTTCAACGGAAGCATCAACAGGTTTGATCACCTGTTTGATCTCCAGGCCATATTTAACGGCAAATTCGTAATCGCGCTGATCGTGACCCGGAACAGACATCACTGCACCTGAACCGTAATCCATCAAGACGAAGTTCGCGGTCCATACCGGCACTTTTTTACCGGTGAGCGGATGGATGGCTTCGATGCCGAGCGCCATGCCTTTTTTCTCCATGGTTGCCAGATCGGCCTCAGCAACCTTGATGTTTTTGCACTCGTCCAGGAATTCGGCCAGCTCTGGATTGTTCTCAGCGGCTTTTTGCGCGAGAGGATGCTGTGCGGCAACGGCGACATAAGTCACACCCAGAAGGGTATCAGGCCGTGTCGTAAAGACTTCTAGTTCACCGTAACCTTCGACGTCAAACTGCAGCTCTACACCTTCGGAGCGACCGATCCAGTTTTTCTGCATGGTGCGGACCTGTTCAGGCCACTGATCCAGTTTATCCAGATCTTCAAGCAGTTGGTCAGCGTAATCCGTAATTTTCAGGAACCACTGAGGAATCTTCTTACGCTCTACCAATGCGCCGGAACGCCAGCCACGACCATCGATAACCTGCTCGTTAGCCAGGACGGTCTGATCGACGGGATCCCAGTTTACTTCGGCTTCTTTTTTGTAAACCAGACCGGCGTCCATCAACTGGGTGAAGAACCACTGCTCCCAACGGTAGTACTGTGGGTGACAGGTCGCCAGTTCACGGTTCCAGTCGTAACCAAAGCCCATCTGCTTGAGCTGGGTACGCATGTAGTCGATGTTTTCGTAGGTCCACTTCGCAGGCGCAACGTTGTTTTTCAACGCGGCGTTCTCGGCGGGCAGGCCAAATGCATCCCACCCCATCGGCTGAAGAACGTTTTTTCCCTGCATGCGCTGGTAGCGGGAGATCACGTCACCAATGGTGTAGTTACGAACGTGGCCCATGTGAAGACGGCCGCTTGGGTATGGGAACATGGATAGACAGTAGAACTTGTCTTTCCCTGGCTCCTCAATACATTTGAAGCTGTCATTGTCTTCCCAGTGCTGCTGGGCCTGAGTTTCGATTTCCTGAGGCTGATACTGTTCGTTCATCGTGATCTTTTGTGAACCCGGTAACTGAAAACCGGCATCGGATTGACGCCGGTTAAATGTTCATATGGAAAGTTTGCGGTATGGGGCATAGCATACAATATATGGACTAGAGCCAACAGAGTTTCACCCTCAGGAGTGCATGTTATGACTGATAAAGATAACGATCGCCAAAATGATTCGGCTCAAGGAATCAGTGCCTACGATCGGGTGGTGGCCAGATTGCATAAAAATCTGTCTGATGCTGAAGCCAGTTCTTGGGAATATCTACAGGAAAAAATTGAAGAAGCCGTTGAGATGGAATTGACGGCGGAAGAGATGACCCGTGATGAAATGGATCTTCTGACCGCCTATATCAAGCGTGATCTGAAAAAGCTGGGGTTTTATGCCCATGGCACAGGTGAAGGGATCGCGGCATGGTTACATTTTGATTTGAATGTGCTGGAAGACCGGATGAAACGTCTGCTGGTCAGTCTGGCGGATAAGACGCGTATTCAGCAGGAAGAGTTGCGTGAACGATTGGATCACGGTGATGAGGAATATATTGCCGGTGAGCTGGCGGGAGCCGGAACATTGCAGTGTCTTAAATGTGAGTCGACACAAGTGTTAACCAAAACAGCTCAAATCGGACCGTGTGATAAGTGCCAGGGGCGTTATTTCCGTCGTATCACTCAGCCGTGGCAGCAGGATAAAGCCTGAGACTATGAGCATTCGCAATAGTCGCTGGTGTCTGTTGTTGGCACTAATCTTAAGCACCAGCTCCGCGGCACTGGGATTTTATGCAGGCGAAGAACGTTCCACGCAGATGTTATCCGTTCAGTTGGTCAACAATTCCAGTCGATTGATTGAACGGATTGAGATCAAACATGGCAACTCTGACACTCAGGAATTGATCTCAATATTGGGGCTTAAGCCTGGTGATGATCGGGTTGTCGGACTCAACCATCAGCCTGCGATGGGGTTCAGTTTGACGGTACATTATGCCGACGGTGAACACTATGAGATGTGTGTTGGTAAATATGTGCCGGGGTGGTTTTTGTCAGAAGTGATCAGTGACGAAGGTTTGGATGAAGTGAGCGGGCGCTATCGCTGAAAGATAACTTCTGGCGCCCTAAACCAACAATGCAGAGTAAGAAACTAAACGCTACAACAGGCCAGCTCCCGAACTGTTGAAACGGTGTCAGCCCCTGCCGTGGCTGCACCGAGCCTGTCAGAATAGCCTGTGTGTAACGTGGGGCTTGCTGAGTGACGTTGCCCTGTGGGTCAATCAGACCCGAGATCCCGTTGTTGGTGCTACGGATAATCCAGCGCTGACTTTCCAGTGCGCGCATGCGGGCGATCTGCATATGCTGATCCGGTGCAATCGAATGACCAAACCAAGTGTCGTTGGACACGGTTAGCATGAATTCGGCCTGCTGGCTGCTCGCGCGCACCAGTTCAGGATAGGCAATCTCATAGCAGATAGCCGCTGACATGAGGTGACCTTGTACGTTCAGGAGCGACTGCTTGTCGGCCAAGGGCAGACTAAAGCTGGACATCGGCAAATTGAAGAATTCCAGCGCGCCGCGCAGGTAGTTCTCCATTGGGATGTATTCTCCAAAGGGCACTAAGCGCTGTTTGTGATAAACGCCACTGCCATTGCTGAGCACTGCAATGCTGTTGTGATAGAGCCGGTGTTGAGAGTCTGGGTCGCGAGATGAGGTTGGTAAGCCGCTGATCAATGTCGTGTTGTCGGCATCGAATTGTTCCAGCATTGGGGTCAGTTGTTCGGCGGCACGGCTAAAAAACGTCGGGATCGCCGTTTCAGGCCAAATGATCAGGTCATCACCGCTACGGGGTAAGGACAGGGCTTCATAGCGTGCGAGGATGCTTTCGCGTTGTTGAGGATCCCACTTGTCTTCCTGGTCAATATCCGCCTGAATGAGGGTGACCTTCAGCGGCGTTCCAGATGCTGTTGTCCAAGTGGTGTGCACGAACGGTTGCAGTGCCCAGGGTACAATCAGGATCAGGAGGTAGCCCGCGCGCGTGGGCCAGCTTTTTTCCCGTAGCATCTCAAACAGTACAATACCGCTGCCGGCGACGATCAGCGAGTTCAGCCACACCCCACCCATCGGAGCCCAGCTTGCCAGTGGGGTATCCAGCGTTGCGTAGCCAAGATAAAGCCACGGAAAACCGGTGAGTAACCAGCTTCGCAGCCATTCACCCAGTACCCATAAGCCGATAAATGACAGTGCCCCCCAGCGACCGCTCAACCAGCGTTTCCAGCACCCGCCTTGCAGCATAAACAATAGCGCAAGTGCTGATACAAAAAGCGCGGTCAGTGCCACCGCCAGCGGCAAGGGCGTGGCGCTGTGTTCGTAGATGCTGACGAAAACCCAGGAGACCCCGGCACCAAAAAAGCCGACGCCAAAGGACCAACCTAGCAGCCATGCATTACGTTGCGGGGCCGTACTTAGAATAAGGTAAAAGAGTAGGGGGGCGACGGGCGCGAGCCAGACAATGTTAAACGGTGCAAGAGCGGCTGTTGCTGAAGCGCCAGCGAGCAAAGACAGCAACAGACGCAGAATCAACATCAATCAGGCGCTAGCTTTTGGCGTGACTTGTAACAGGCGGATACGACGGTTATCAGCCGATAAAACCTTAAAGCTGAAACCATCAAAATCGACCTGTTCATCTTTTTGCGGCAGATGCCCAAAACGCTGGGTCACCAATCCACCCATGGTATCAAAGTCGTCTTCACACAAGCCGACGTCAAAGAACTCGTTGAAGTCTTCCACCGGGGTGAGGGCTTTGACGATATACCCGTTGTCAGCAAACGGTTTGATATTGCCGTCGTCCTCTTCAATATCATGCTCGTCCTCGATTTCACCGACAATCTGTTCAAGCACATCTTCGATGGTGATCAATCCGGAGACGCCGCCGTATTCGTCAACCACCACTGCCATGTGATTGCGGGTGGTGCGAAACTCCTGTAGCAGGATATTCAGGCGTTTGGATTCGGGAATAACCGTGAGTTCACGCAGTTTGCTATGGATATCAAACTGGTCGAGGTTGCCTTCCAGGATGAGTGGTAACAGGTCCTTCGCCAACAGGATGCCCAGTACTTCATCAGGCGTATCGCCGATCACCGGGAAGCGGGAATGGGCACTGGAAATGACAATCGGAAGAAACTCTTTAGGGGTCTGTTCAGCTTCTACTACCACCATTTGGGAGCGAGGTATCATCACATCGCGGACCTGCTTGTCAGAAACGTTCATGGCACCTTCTATGATGCCCAATGCTTCCAGATCCAGCAGGTTTTCTTCCGCGGCGTCGCGCAGATCGGTCAACAAATCATCTCGTGTTTTGGGTTCATCGCTGAATGCCTGAGCAAGTTTGCCCAGCCAGCTACGAGATTGTCCCGTTCGGTCTTCGCTCATAATGTGTCTCTGTCAGAGTTCCTTGTAAGGATCAGGGATACCTAAGCTGGCGAGAATTTCGCGCTCAAGCTGTTCCATCACCTCGGCGTCTTCGTCATTTATATGATCGTAGCCCAGTAGATGCAAGGTGCCGTGTACAACCATGTGTGCCCAATGGTCATGCAGTGGTTTTTTCTGCTGCAGGGCTTCGTCTCGGACGACCTCTGCGCAGATCACCAGGTCACCTAGTAAGTGTAACGGGATATCTTCCGGCACTTCAAAGGGAAAGGATAGAACATTAGTCGATTTGTCCTTGCCGCGATACTGATTATTCAGGGCCTGACTTTCATCGGCTTCGACCAGACGGATACAGAGTTCGGCTTCGTCTTTTCGAGTGGTCAGTGCGGCAGAAACCCAATCGTTAAATTGTGTTTCGCTGGGCAGGTCGTTGGCTTCTACTTCCTGCTGCAATTCAACGTAATAGCTCACTTAGCTGTTATCCCTGTGGTCTCGCGATTGACGGCGTACCTGATCCTGCGCTTGTTCGACCTTTTCGAAACGATCATAGGCCCGAACAATGTGCTGTACCAACGGGTGACGAACAACATCTTTAGCAGAGAAGTGGG
>JAGSHA010000212.1 GCA_023954795.1 Oceanospirillaceae bacterium
ACAAAGACGTCAAACTGGTTGGTGTAGAACCTGCAGGTAAAGGTCTCGACACCAAAGACCACTCTGCCACGCTAACACTGGGCAAACCAAGCGAACTTCATGGCATGAAGTGTTACGTCTTGGAAACTGAAGACGGTGAACCGATGCCAGTTCACTCCATCGCCTCTGGCCTGGATTATCCGGGTGTAGGTCCACAGCATAGCTACCTGAAAGACTTGGGGCGTGTTGACTATGATTCAGTGACCGATGAAGAGTGCCTGAACGCATTCATGACACTGTCTCGCGTTGAGGGCATCATTCCTGCGCTGGAAAGCTCACATGCTGTCGCTTGGGCTATGCGCAAAGCCCCAGAACTGCCATCGGATCAAATGATTCTGGTAAACCTGTCCGGCCGCGGTGACAAAGACGCCGACTACGTGGCGGACAAGCTCGGCCTGTAAAACCCCAGATAGAAAGATAGCGGGTGGTCTGTCAGTTATAGACTGCAAATCACCCCTCTTTTACCTCTGTCGTCTTCGAAAAATCACACTCCCTCCCCTTCAGTAAGACAAAGCAGTCAGCCATACCCCGCCTAGCAACACGTCAATTAGCTTCGATCATCGAGGCTGGCACACTTAATCTCAGATTCTGGCATCGATTCTCTGATTTTCAGACAAAAAAAACGGGCTACCCTGACGGGCGCCCGAAAATCGCGGTTTGCTTCAATGACAAGAGCCTTTGCTTGAAGTCGGAGGAAAGGCGCTAACGTGAAACGCCTTAGATCCTGAAAAACATCCCTAAGAGCACCCTGTTACAACATAAGGGGGGCCGCCATCCTTGGCAGCGAAAAGCGAACAATGTCAGTGAGGTAACCTGTTCGCCCATCTCTCGTGAGCAGGACCAATAGTACAGTAATGATAATTATTATCAATAGCATTTATAAAATACTTTCCTCATCTTTCTTTAGCTTATCCTTATTGGATGCAGTTTATACATATATCATTTACCATATATAAATAGCGCTAAAAATCTAAGCGCCTCTCTTAAACTCAGAATGGGCTTTTTAAGTTAACACTATGAATCCAGTGCAGTTTTACAAGTGTCTGGCAGACGAAACCCGCCTAAAGTGCCTGCTTCTGATCGAAAACGAAGAAGAGTTGTGCGTGTGTGAATTAACAGCGGCGCTAGATGAGATTCAACCAAAAATATCACGTCACTTGGCGCAGTTGCGACAATGCGAATTACTCGTCGATCGCCGACAAGGCAAATGGGTTTTTTACCGTATCAATCCTGATTTACCTAAGTGGTGTAAAAGGGTGTTAGCTGAGTCTGCAACGAATAACGCACTCTTTCTCAGAGAGCCCACACTTGCACTTGGCTCGATGGGAGATCGCCCCGAACGCGTCAAGTCTTGCTGTTAGCGGACAAAGAATGAACGCAGCGAAGGTGCATTCAAAGCCAGACACCAGCAAAACCTTCTAGCCTAGCCATACCACTCTTCCCTCCGATTTCAGACAAAAAAAATGGGCTACCCTTGCGGATAGCCCAAAAATCGCGGTTTGCTTCAATGACAAGAGCCGTTTGCTTGAAGTCGGGAGGCGGCAATGCATACATCATTCACTGCGCGCCAAAACCTTTAGATAGAGCCCTTTCAATAAGTTTAAAAAGGGGCCGCCGCCATCTCTGGCGGCGGCAAAACGAACAAAGTCAGTGAGGTAGTAACCTGTTCGTCCATCTCTCGTGAGCACGACCAATAATATAGTAATGATAATTATTATCAATAGCATTTAACAAATAATTTTGTCTTTTCTTGATCTGCCCTTCTGGCGCACATCTTCGCTTAGCGGTAGGGTTGGCGCTTAATTTTCTGGACTAGAACACTATGCACAACCGAAATGCCCGCGCGGACCTACTCCTTCTGATCGTTGCCACAATCTGGGGGCTCGCATTTGTTGCCCAAAGAATGGGAATGGATCATCTCGGTCCCTTTGGCTTCAATGCCGCCAGATTTTTATTAGGTGCGGTTTCTCTGTTACCACTTCTGCTTATCTTTAAACCCGCAAAGCAAGGCGACTTCAGCGCACTAACAAAAGGTGGCGCTCTTGCAGGGTTTGTTCTTTTTATGGGCGCGACGTTGCAGCAGGCAGGTTTGGTATACACAACCGCCTCAAATGCAGGCTTTATCACCGGCCTTTATATTATGTTGGTACCGTTCTTTGGTCTGGCGATTGGCGAACGCACCCAAAGCAATACCTGGATAGGGGCGGCATTAGGCGTAGTAGGTTTATATCTATTAAGTGTCAACGAAGCGTTAAGCGTCAATCCCGGGGACCTCTTAGTCTTAGCCGGAGCGGGAGCATGGGCAGTCCATGTTCTACTTTTGAGCCGATTGGCCCCTCGCTTTGACAATCTGCGTCTGGCTATCAGCCAGTTTCTCGTGTGCGCAGTGTTAAGTGGCATTGCAGCGCTTCTATTTGAGTGGGATACCCTGAAGTTGGAGAATTTCAGCGCAACGCTTGGCCCGATTATTTATGCAGGTTTGTTTTCAGTGGGTATCGCTTACACACTACAGGTCGTCGCACAAAAGGACGCACCGCCCTCACACGCTGCAATTATCATGAGCCTTGAGGCTGTATTTGCTGCGGTAGGAGGCTGGCTGCTACTCAGTGAACAACTCAACAGTCGAGAACTGATGGGTTGTGGCCTGATGTTAGCTGGGATGCTTATCTCGCAACTGCCGCTAAAGAAATTGTTTCGGCAAAGCCAGCAGGTTTAGATCCCGTATTGTAGCGAGCTTGACCCAAGGGCTTATTAAGCGCAGTATTTCTAAAAAATGTTATAAAGTAACAATATGACTCAATATAAATCGATCCCAACCAATATCATTACCGGGTTTCTGGGCGTAGGCAAAACGACGGCTCTGAACCAACTGCTTAGTCAGAAGCCCGAAAACGAAACCTGGGCTGTTCTGGTTAACGAATTTGGCCAAATCGGTGTCGATCAGGCCGCTCTGCCCAGCGAAGACGGATTACACGTACGGGAACTGGCCGGTGGCTGTATCTGCTGTGCGCTCGGCCCTTCTCTGGCGATTACTCTGACAATGTTGATTCGCCGTAGCAATCCTGACCGTTTGATTATTGAACCCACCGGATTGGGGCATCCGGAAGGTATTATCGATGTGCTACAAGGTATCAGCTTTGAGGACGTATTAGATCTCCGTGCAACGGTTTGTCTGCTCGATCCGCGTTCACTGGAACAACCTGATGTTGTGGCTAATGAAGTGTTTCAGGATCAGATTAATCTGGCAGATGTCGTTGCCATCAACAAATGCGACCTGGCTGAAGAACCCTTGATCGAACAAGCAACATCCTTACTGGGCGGGATTTTTCCGCCTAAGCAGCGCGTTATTCGTTGTGAACAGGGGAATATTCCCCTCGATGTTCTGGATCTGGTCCGGGATGGTCATCTAAAAGCACAGTTTCCTGAAGCGCACGCTCAACACCACGACCACGACCACGACCACGACCACGACCACGACCACGACCACCAGTCTCACGGACATTCTGAAGAAAACAAGCAGCATCCAGAACCCGGTATTCCGGTGCGAAAAATGGGCGAAGGAAGTGGCATGGTCAGCTGTGGCTGGGTATTTCATCGCGACGACTGCTTCGACTACGACGCGCTATACCAGTATCTGAATTCAGTTGAGCACATCCATCGTATTAAAGGCGCATTTCGCATCGGGTATGCATGGGTGTTTTACAACCGGGTGCTGGATGAACACAGTGTGAGTAAACTGGCATACCGTCGCGACTCTCGTCTGGAGATCATTAGTGACCAACATCTGGATTGGGATCATATAGAGCAGCAGCTTCTGAAACACCGGCAGCTAGATCAAGACAGTTAAGAGTGCGACAATTGGTCACATCATTTGCGCACGGCGGTTCGCTAGAATAGGAGCCGCTGTACCTCGCCACTCTTAGCTTTTTGGAATTCTCAGTGTCCAATCGTCTGCTTCAATATACGATTTTTAGTATCCTTGCCCTTGCTCTGGGTGTTGCTGTGGTCTGGTTACCAAAACAGCTAAAGCCGCAGACCTCTGGAAACCCGCTATTCTTAACGGACAGTAATTGCAGCATCAAACACTCCGACTGCAGTGCAAGAATGGATACTCGTTCAATCAGGGTGGATGTATCCCCCAGAGAGATCCGTAGCACGATTCCACTGACATTTAACGTCACGTTAAAAGGTATTAACGCGAATGCCGTCAACCTTAGTCTGGAAGGTCAGGATATGTATATGGGCCTGAATCAGATATCTCTCACCCCGGTAGCCAATCAACCCGGCGTGTGGCGTGGTATAACTGAACTGGCGATCTGTACAACCGGAGAGATGCCTTGGCGGGCACGCATCATTGCTCAGCAAGACCAACAACAACTTGAAGCCCACTTTGATTTCACAGCCAAATGAAAAAAAACGGACTGAACACCTTACGCACACTGCTTATCCTGACCGCATTTTTACTGGTTGGGATGGCGTTAGCCTTCTATTTTCGCCCCCAACCGGTGGACCAACGCATTGCACTTGGTGAATCCCTGGGTGGGGAATTTACTCTACAGACCAGCGAAGGCTCCCTGAAGCTCTCAGACCTGGCTGGGAAAGCCGTCGTATTTTATCTGGGATACACCAACTGCCCAGATGTCTGCCCGACGGGTCTGGCCGTGTTATCACAAGCTATTCACACATTAACGCCTGAAGAACAGGCCCAGGTTCGTGGCGTATTTTTGAGTGTCGATCCTGAGCGCGATAGCGTAGATGCATTGAAAGAATACGCCGCGTTCTTTCATCCGAATATCATCGGAGCGACAGGCAGTCGCGAAGAGATTGACCGCGTGGTTAAACGATACGGTGCATTCTATCGAATTGGCGAAGAGACAGATTCAGCTTCAGGTTATGCCGTTGATCACTCCTCTCGACTGTACCTGATCAACCAAGAAGGCATATTGGTTTCAACCCTGATGCATAGCAGCACACCGGCAGAAGTTGCAGCAGGTTTAAAGTCCATCCTCAACCAAGGCTGACCCTTCTTGATGCAGCACACGAGTATACGGTGTGCTGCATCATCTCCTTTCATCGGTGCATTACAGACACAGCATTACGTTCGACATGAGTAACATCCCCTCATGTTTACTCACGCTATACAGGCCTCAAGGGTCGGTTGAAAGGAACCGCTAATATGCATCGCCTATTATTCGCGTTACTCTTTTGCTGCACGCTCAGCACGATCAGTTACGCTGAAACCATTCGTCAGATAAACCTAAAAGACCAATGGGATATACCACTCCCCCTGACGACAGAAACTCAGTGGATCATTTATTCACACCACAAAGCCGGTGGCGAGTGGACACACAATGTACTGACGAAATTGAATTTAGTACCGCTGAAGCAATATCAACTGGTCTACGTCGCCAATATTTCTGCGATGCCGGGGATTATAAGTAGGATGTTTGCCCTGCCTAAAATGCGGGACTATGTGTTCAGGATTGGTCTGGTAGAAGATGCTGAACACGTAGAGGGATGGCCAAAAAAAGAAAACCGGATAACCGTAATGCAGCTGCAATCATTTAACGTAAAACAGGTGCATTACTTTGCAGACGAGATCGCTTTAGAACGTTTTATATCTGAACACATTGCTCGAACTCAGCGCCCCGCTAGCGAAAATTGATCAGGGTTTAGTGCGGGTTGATTAAACTCCGTCAGCATGGCTTCCACCAGCTGCTTATGACGGTCGGGCAAACCATGCTCAAGCAGGTGCAGACCCCGCTTATAAACATTTACCTTAAAACTATCACTCGCACCGATACCGCCGCTTAAATTATCGGCAGAAAAATTAAAGCGCAGACCACAAGCCTGGGCCATGATCCATTCCAGTGCCTGCGGTGCGACTTCAACTTTCTCGAACAACGTCTGTTCGTCTTCAGTCCGACCATCAGGTTTGTACCAATA
>JAGSHA010000280.1 GCA_023954795.1 Oceanospirillaceae bacterium
GGTTGGATGACGGTAGCCTGATCATGCTGCGTTTTGAGGGAGGAGGTGATCTGATGAATATGCCCGTAGATCTTATTATCAGCCCCCAATATAAAGAGGGCACAGCAGGCCAGTGGCTCTATCGCGAGCTGGCTGAGTTGGCGTTTCTGGTCTGACGCATGCCATGGTTTACGGTCGTGCTTACCGTATAATGCGGTCCATACCTAAGGATTGAAAAGACGTCAGGATACGTTATGAAGATACGCTTATCTCCACTGAAATATCTATCTGCGCGTGCAGCCACGGTCTTGCTGGCTTTGGCGCTTGTTTCGCCCGCTCAGGCAGCAGATCAAACGCGTTACCTGATTGTCTCCGCCCTGAAAGCTGAAACACCGGGGTTAGCGCGTTTCGCCCCGATCATTTATACCGGTGTGGGGAAGTTGAATGCGGCTGTTGGACTGTATGATGCGATCATTCACTACAAGCCGGATCTGGTGATCAACTACGGTACTGCGGGTGCGGTGACAGATACCCGGGGACTGAACAAAATTGGTACGTTTATCGAGCGGGATATGGATGCCCGTGAAATTGGCTTCCAGCGCGGCATTGCGCCATTCTCTGGGGAGTCTCTGCCACAGGCAAAGGGTATCGTACTGGGCACCGGGGATTCTTTTGTCAGTGATTCGGCTAAGGCGCTGGATGGATTGGGTATTCGGATCGATCTGGTCGATATGGAAGGTTATGCACTGTGGAAAGTGAGTCAGAAGCTGGGCGTGAAATTTGTCTCCTACAAATACACCAGCGACCATGCTGACGGCGAAGCGCCCAGTGACTGGGAAACCAATGTTGCAAAAGGTGCTAAGGCTTTCGCGGGGGTATTGGAAAAAGAGTACGGGACGTCTTCGCTGCTCAGCGAATAAGGACTGATATTCAGCATGTCAGGTTTGATGCTCACCCCAACCGGCTGGTGGGGGAGCATTCTATCGCTGTCAGCTACTTAAACTTCACCGCAGTGCCGCTCACGCTCACCATCATCATACTGCCATTCTGGCCGATGACTTCGTAGTCGATGTCGATACCCACGATACCGTCAGCGCCCAATGCCTGTGCTTTCGATTCCATCTCGGCAAAGGCGATCTCCCGGGCCTTACCCATCTCCTGTTCATAAGCACCCGAACGACCACCGACAATATCGCGCACCGCACCAAATAGATCTTTAAAGATATTTGCACCCAGAATAGCCTCGCCAACCACAACATTCAGGTAGTCCTGAATTGGCTTGCCATCGACGGTAGAGGTCGTTGTTTTTAGCATCGTTGTTCTCCTTGTTGGGATATTGGATGAGTATAGGACCTATGTGCAGAATAAACGGTTCATCATTCTTTGCAGATTTTTCAGATGATCTTTGGAGAATGTATTCAAAAAAATGCGTCTTTTTCGATATGTCCTCGTCTTATAGATAAAACATCCAACACGAGAAGACACGATGCTCAAAGTGATTAGCTTTACGATCTGCCCATTTGTTCAACGCGTAACCGCTCTGCTGGAAGCGAAGGGGCTTCCCTACGAGATTGAATACATCAGCCTCAAAGACAAGCCTCAATGGTTCCTTGATCTCTCGCCGAACGGGCAAGTGCCAGTGTTAATCACGGAATCGGGTCAGGCGCTGTTCGAATCTGATGCGATTGTGGAATATATCGACGATGCGTACGGACCCCTGAACCCATCACTGACGCCCGAGCAGAAGGCGGTTAATCGCGCATGGAGTTATCTCGCGGCTAAGCACTATTTAGTTCAGTGCAGTGCGCAACGCAGTGGTGATGAAGTTACCTTGAATGAACGCAGCGTAAAACTTGAGAAAGCGTTTTCAACCATCGAAAAGGCGTTGGATGATGCCCATTTCTTTAACACGGGTGAAGTGGGTATGGTGGATATTGCCTGGTTACCGTTGTTGCACCGTGCGGCGTTGATAGAGAAGCATGAGGGTTATGATTTTCTGGCGGGGTACCCCAAGCTGAAACGTTGGCAGCAGCACCTGTTGTTTACCGGGCTGGCAGAGAAGTCGGTGGCGGCTGATTTTGAGGGGGCTTTTACAGACTTTTACTTATCGGAGCAGACGTTCCTGGGGAACCGCAATTGTCAGGTATCAGCGTCGGCAGACAATGCCAGTACCACGGGCAGTTGCTGTTAAGCTTAAGTGATACATGGGATGCAGGGAAAGCATCCCTTTGCGATCCACCAGATAGGTTATGAAGAGGTATGCATTGAACATAGAAGACGTCTGGCAGGCCTACAGCAACAGCTTACGGGTGATGCTGAAATCAAAGATATCCGATCCCGATGATGTGGAGGATCTGTTGCAGGAGATCCTGATTAAGACACATCGAAATATTGGCACGTTGCGTGCGCAGGACAAGCTCAAACCCTGGTTATTTCAGTTGGCCAATAACACGGTGATCGATTTCTATCGCAAGCGTGGCGCCGCGCGTGACGCTGAACCTGGTGATCTTTGGTATGAACACAGTGAGCCCGATGTTGAGCAGCAATTGAGTGAATGTGTTGTGCCATTTGTTCGGGCGTTACCGCAGAAAACAGCTGACTTATTGCTGGCGGTTGATATTGAAGGGCGGTCGCAGAAAGCGTATGCGGCTGAACTAGGTGTTAGTTATTCTACGCTGAAGTCCCGCGTACAGCGTGGACGGCTGAAGCTACGTGCGGCGTTTGAGCAGTGCTGTCATCTTGAACTGGATCGACAAGGTCGGGTGGTTGAATACCGGAAGAGGCAGGAGAGGTGCGGAGGTTGCTAAAGTATCGGATTTGGAGCCGCGGTATCATGCCACGCTCAATAAGTTGAAAGGGCATAGCATGATACCGATGTTTAGCGTTTGTCTGCTTACGGTGTCACTGAGAATGGCTTAGCCACCGGCAAAGAACCACTGTCTGCAATCACAACATCTTTTTCCGGACGATCACGGCGATCTGTTGCTGTTTTCTCGATTAGACGTAC
Organism: Oceanospirillaceae bacterium; assembly: GCA_023954795.1. Classification (GTDB taxonomy): domain Bacteria; phylum Pseudomonadota; class Gammaproteobacteria; order Pseudomonadales; family Balneatricaceae; genus Pontibacterium. The sequence goes on from JAGSHA010000280.1 coordinate 2,987, forward strand.
AACATCCATACCGGCCAATACCTTGCCAAATACCACATGACGCCCATCCAACCACGATGTTTTCACTGTCGTGATGAAAAACTGAGAGCCATTGGTATCCGGGCCTGCATTCGCCATCGACAACCAGCCCGCACCCAAGTGTGAGAGTTTGAAGTTTTCATCTGGGAAACGTTCGCCATAGATGGATTTGCCGCCGGTACCGTCTCCATTGGTGAAATCACCCCCTTGCAGCATGAAGTCTTGAATCACACGGTGGAATTGACTGCCTTTGTAACCAAACCCCTTTTCACCGGTGCTCAGCGCGTAAAAGTTTTTAACTGTTTTTGGCACGGTTTCACCGAAGAGGCCAATCTCGATGCGACCCGCCTTCTTCCCACCAATAGTGATATCCATGAATACTTTTTTGGTGACGACAAAATCGTCGCCCGCAAAAGCAAAGGACGCACTGCACAGCAGCATGAGCGCGAGAAAGAGTTTTTTCATTGTTTGATTCCTATAGCGATAGAACGGTCCGTTTGAGGGGATGCACATCCACTGTGAGGTGGATGTGCAGCATGGATGCTACGCCATTTGAGGAGTGGTAGGAACTACATAAAGTGGGGCCGAATCCTGATAACTCACTGATAAGGATAGTATTTTGAGCGCCTTAACTGATGTTTATGCCGGACCTTTGCCTTTTCCCTTCATGCCACGCTGTGGGTTGAATCCTTTGATCGCCAAGATGGAAAAAACGAGTGTTGTACCTGCGACCACTGCAAAGGCTTCCCAGCTCATTTTCAGATAGAGCGCGTGGCGCACCAACTCAGTGGCGTGGGTAAATGGATTGACGGAACACAACCAGTACAGCCATTCACTGGCTTCGCGCATTTTCCACAGCGGATACAGGGCGGAGGAGAGGAAAAACATCGGGAAGATGACGAAGTTCATCACTCCGGCGAAGTTCTCTAGCTGTTTGATCCATGACGACATAAACAGGCCCAATGCGCCGAGCATCAATGCCACAAGAATCAACGCAGGTAACACCGCCAGATAGCCCAACAGTGGCGGATCAACGCCAATAAATAGGGCGATGATAAGGAAGGTATAGACCTGTGCCAGAGAGATCAGTGCGGTGGCGGCGAGTTTGCAGATCAGCAGAAAACCCCGTGGCAAGGGGCTCATCAGCAAGACGCGCATACTGCCCATCTCCCGATCGTAAACCATCGACAGACTGCTTTGCATGCCGTTAAACAGCAGGATCATGCAGCACAGGCCGGGGGCGATGTAGACCTCGTAGGTGATGTAGGTTTCGTAAGGCTCAATGATCGCGATACCCAGCGCTGCCCGAAATCCAGCGGCAAACACAACCAGCCACAGCAGCGGACGGATCAGGGCGCTGAAAAAGCGCGAGCGCTGGCTGACAAAACGCAGGAACTCCCGGCTGAGAATGCCGTAAAAACAGCTGAAATAAGCAGCGTTGTTGAGTGGTGCTTTGGTTTCAATGTTCATGCGGTTATTCATCAAGCGACCTCCTCAACACCGCTGAGGTGATGGAACAGGTGGGTGAGGTTGTCATGCTGATGGCTGGCGCAGATTGCGGCGCCCTGACCCTGAGCCTTAAGGTCGCCTTTAAATAGCATCAAAACGTTATCTTCGTCGTGAACCTCTTCAATCAGATGGGTGGCCCAGAGGAC
>JAGSHA010000062.1 GCA_023954795.1 Oceanospirillaceae bacterium
CCATTGTCACGTAATCGAATACAGCTGAAATGCCCATCCCCCCAGCTAGTGATGGCTATCTCACCACTATTGGCGGCGTATTTCTCGCAATTGCTGAGTAAGTTGTTAAGAATTTGTTCCAACGCACCACAGTCAAGGTTCACCCGTTGGACATCAAGTATGTCGTAACGAATAGCCAATCCGCGTTGTGACAGCACGGGCACAAAATTCTCGATCACGGTGTTGATACATTCTGAAATCAAACCGGGTGTAGGATTTATTTTATAAGTGCCACGTCCGACGCGAGAAAAGCTCAGTACATTATCAATCAGTCGGGACAGGCGAAGGCTTTCATTGCTGATGACGTTAACGTAGCGTTGCGCCCGGTCCGATTCTGGTTCATCTGGCAGGTTATGTTCCAGCATCTCGGCATACATGCGCACGTTAGTTAGTGGTGTTTTAAGTTCGTGGGACACTTGATTAACGAAATTCACCCGTTGCTGCGCCACGCGCATATCACGTTGATGCTCGCGATAGACCAACCAGGCGATCAGCGACAGCCCCAGCAGCGTTGTTACCATGACCAGACTGATACCCATCCAGCTACCGCTGTTAGCAGTGATTTTTGGTGCAACGTACTCCAGACGCCAGCTACCGAGTGGATGACTCAGAGGCAATACTTTCTGGGGTTTAGCTATGGCATCACGGGTCGCGTCATCCAGCTGCCCCCACGCGTATATCTGTTCACCACGACTGTTGATCAAGCGAATCTCTGCGTTGCGTAATGGATCGTTACCCAACTCAGCCTGCTGGCTAGCGGGCAGGGCCGCGATCAAATCGGATGTGAGGCGTGCGCTGTTGAGAGCGAAGCCAATAACCACACCTTGTGCGCTTCGACGCCAATAGATGTGTTGTAGCTCGGTATCGGCATACCATGCTATCCAGCCCGATGCGGTGATCGGGTATTCAGGTGCAATAGCAGGGGTTCTACCCTGCGCCGCTAATTCAGTTTCAGCAATAAACAGATCCGATGCGACCTCATCGCTGGCGACACCCCCGTCATAAACGACGGAGCTGCTGGAACGTGTTGTAATTTCAAGTGGTTGTTGCCGTTTCTGGGCGGGAATCGGTTCACTTCGTAAATACTGTGCGGGTACGCTTTGAGTGGCACTGATCACCGGTTCAACACGAATATCCTCAGGTGTATCTGCAAAAAGAGCAGGGTTGCTGAGCAGGTCTGCTGTCTTACGCAGGAAACGCTGTTCGCTCTGCGTGAGGTCACCGGAGGGTGATGGGTATTCGCGCTCACCGGAGGGGTTCAGCACAAAAATATGCGAGATCTGCGGACTACGTGCAATAAGTGTATTAAGCGTGGGTGTGCTGTAAGCACCGTTGCTGTCTTGAACAAGTGTGTCGAGTTCTGCATCAAGTGCTGTTTGCAGGCGAGAGAAGTGATCAAGCAGTTGTTGATCAACGTCTGAGAGTTGGGCTTCAATCAGGGAGCCGACCTGTAAGGTCACCAGCTGTTGCTGGTTGTGCTGTAGTCGAACACCGAACCATGCCAGCAGCACTACAGGCACGATAATCAGGCAAGCTAGCAGGATCGGTGTTTTGGTTTTCAAAATAATCTCTGTCCCTGATGGTGGTTAGATCAGTAGCTCTGTTGGGTGGCACGTTTGTACTGACGTTCTTTCAGCTCTTTACGCTTTTTGTTCCAGTCCTGATCGTTTTCTAACTCCTCTGCATCCTGTAACGCTTCGGCTTTCTGTTCAAGCAGTTTAGGCGATGCCAGACTCTGGCCGAGTGTATCAAGGTAGGTTGCGTTGCTCTCAAGGACAGATCGTGCGCCTTCTATATCACCTTGGTCACGCAACTGGATCGCTTTGCGGCTCTCCTCATTGGCGACCTGTTCTGCAGCCGCTTCGTAGGTCTTAACGTCCACGGCATCCTGAATTTTCTTGTCAGATCGGCTAAAGCTTGCGATAACACGGTTTCGCAGGGATTGGTCTTGCTGGCTGTACAGATTGGTGTAACTTACATCGATCTCGGCGACTTCCAGGTTGTTGGTTACATCACGGGCAGGAACCTCAATTTCCAGAATGATAAATTTTTCCTGCTCGCTATAGAGCTGATTCATCCGCGTTGTGATGTGACTACCCCGTATCTCAGCTTCGCGACCCAGAATACGCAGGGGCTTAATTCCGTTTTTGCAGTGAATATTGATGTTCACGCCTTGGGCGACAACGGACAGTACATCACCAAACTCATATTGGAAAATTTGCGCCAGGTCCTCTGCGTTTTCAACAAAGGCATGGTTGCCGTCGCTGAAGCCCGCAAGTTGAGTCATGAGATCCTCGTTGTAACCCAGACCCAGACCAATCGTCGTGACGCTCATACCTTCTTTCGCCAGCGACAGGCCTAACCTTCCGAGTTCATTCGCGCTGCTGGGACCCACGTTGGCTAAACCGTCAGAAAGCAGGATGACGCGATTCACTTTGTTGTGATCAAGAAACTTACGCAGTTCTTGTGCGCCTTTGCTGACACCGGCAAACAGGGCGGTGTTGCCGTTGGCGCGAATATTACGAATGGCGTGGGCGATCTGATGCTTGTCACTGACCTTGGTTGCGGGCACCACGACCTGAACACGCGAGTCATAACTCACCACTGATACGATGTCTTGTGCATTCAATCGCTTGATCGCCATGATGGCGGCTTCCCGTGCTTGTTGAATCTTATCGCCATTCATTGAACCTGATTTGTCGAGCACAATGGCGATGTTAGCGGGAATACGCTCTTCGTGTTGTTCCTGCTTGAAGCCTTCCAAAGAGATCTTGATAAACGTTTTGTGGGTCTGGTCTGCTGCCATGACCGGTGTTGCCAGGTTAGTCGTCAGCGTAATCTCACGTGCCTGTGCGGTCGACATACTCAGGACAATAGCGACAAGAGGCAGTAGGAGAGTACTGAGTGAGACAAATCGAATATTCATAACCGGTGTCCTTGTGGAGTTGATGTCATCACTTTATGTCAGCGGCCCGGTGGAAAAGTCAGATAAAGGTTCGAACTTTGTAAAAGATTTGTAAATAGATCATAGCCTTGTGAAACCTGGAATGGGCGCTGCGGAGAGCTAAAGTTGATCGCCAATTGCACAAATCAAAAAATACTGTATATTTAACCAGTATTCGTGTTTTGATCCTTTCAAAAAGTCAGGAGGCGCCAGATGGCCATTGAAATTGTATACCGCGTGATCGACAGGAACGGCAAGGTAGTAGGAGAGTACATGGATTCCAAGCTGGCAAATATCATCGATAAGCGTACCGATGTTATGTATGAGATGGCGGACAAACTCATCGCCACGGGCCTGAGCGAAGCACAGGCGGATACTGCTGCGGAGATGATCCTGAACAGTCGCAACGATTTTATGGAGCTGCTGAAAAGTGTAAAGGATATTCCAACACCGAAGGTGGTTTCCTCTGAGCAAAAGAAATCTAAAGCGGTAAAACAAGCAGAGGCGCTGGATCACGTCGCGGAAGGGTAAGCGCTGTTGGCTGGGCCGAAAAAGCCGGGGTTATTCATCTGTAATGGAATCCCGGTTTTTTTGGAATATAAATTTATACCGTTATCTTATGTCGTAATATAGGCCTCTTTGAGATGTTTCTGCGGATACCATTGTTAAACAGAAAGCGGGGGGCAGAAGATGAAGATCGGCGGGGCTGGAGATAAATGACCGCTCTTTTGCCAAAAACAGTCGGCAGAAGAGCGGTCAATCGTTCAAATGTGCAGCGTTTACTGAAAGACTTTCTTCAGCAGGTCGGTGGTACGGGCTGCAGGATTCTCACGAATCTTTTTCTCTTCTTCCGCGAGTACCGTGAACAATCCATCCAGCGCTTTTTCAGTCACGTGGTCTTCTAAATTGATATTCAGGTTGTCGCCAACATAGGGCAGCTGTTTAGCTTCTTCAGCCACTGCGCCGTAGTAGCGGGTTACACCCACTTCGGCCATTGATTCGGTGATGCTGGGTTTAAACAACTCCGTCAGGCGGGCAGAAGTTTTCTCACGAAAGTACTCAGTTGCTGCGTTATCAGAGCCTTCGTAGATACGCTTGGCATCTTCGATTGTCATCTCTTTCAGCGCACCAACAATGAGTTCGGTCGCATGTGGAGCTGCTTTTTCAGCCGCGCGGTTCATGCTCTGTTCGAATTGCTCGACCTGTTTTTCCATGCCCATGCGGTTAAGAATAGATGCTGCTTTGTCCAGTGGTGCAGGCATTGGCACGCGGATATTCGCATTGTTGAGGTAACCACCATCCTGGCTGATGCTATCAATTGCGCGACGACTTCCGACCTCCAGCGCTTCTTTCAGGCCTTGGATTAGGGTGTCGGTATCCAGATTAGTGGGTAGTACGCTGCTTGAATCACCACCGCTCAGATTGCTATCCAGCACTTCTTTACTGGTTTCTTCCAGACCTTTGACGAAATCTCCAAAACCTGCGGTGGCAGTTTGAGCAAACGGCAAGCTCAGTGCCGTTGCGAGAGGTAACCAGATTAGTGCTTTTTTCATAGTAACTCCTTGTTGCCGGAATTCAGGCCATAAGACATATCGTATTAAATAGCAGCTTAGCTTTATTTTGCTTTATCGGTGCTGAATGCCGTCGTCCGTGTGAATTGTGTTAGATCGTGTGATTTTACACAGAGGCTGATTCGAAAAGTAGCAGGGCAAGGCATTGAATAGGGCGTTCTGTTGTAGAAAGTCTAACTGTACCGAAAGAGAACAAGGCGAAGATTTGTGCGCGAAATTACTACTTTAGAACGAACTTGTCGCCTCGATCAGAACAAATGTATGTGGCAATAGTCTTAGAACATACATCGTGACCACACCCTGTGGTCTTCAGGAGTTCACTATGAAGTCGTTATTATTAGCCGTTGTGGCAGTACTCGGAATGAGTGCAGGTCTGGCGTTTGCTGATCAGGGAATGGATGAAGATAAATATCGCGATACGTTTAGTCACAATATCGAGCACATTTATAACCCTTCTACACGTTAAGCTGTAATGCAGCCCAGGAAGCTGAATGACTCCCTGGGCTGTCTTGATATGATCACTAATGGTCCTATTTCGATGGTATCTATTTAGGTTGCGGTACGATCCGGAGATAAGGTTTAGGTGCTTTCCATCCATCCGGGAAGCGTTCTTTGGCTTCGTCGTTTGATACAGCAGGCACGATGATCACGTCCTCGCCCTGTTTCCAGTTCACAGGCGTGGCCACTTTATGCGTTGCGGTCAGTTGACAGGAATCCAATAAGCGCAGTACTTCATCAAAATTTCGCCCGGTACTCATTGGATAGGTGAGGGTCGCTTTTATCTTTTTGTCCGGACCGATCATAAACACCGAACGAATCGTTGCATTGTCGACAGCGGTACGTGGTTGGCTGCCACTGGCATTTGGGTGAATCATATCGTAGAGCTTAGCAACGACCAGATCCGGATCGCCGATCAAGGGGTAGTTTACGGCGTGCCCCTGGGTTTCTGCGATATCACTGAGCCATGCATTGTGGTCACTGACCGGATCGATACTCAGACCTATAGTTTTACAATTACGCTTTTCAAATTCGGGTTTGAGCTTCGCCATATACCCGAGCTCCGTCGTACAGACGGGGGTGAAGTCTTTAGGGTGTGAGAAGAGAATCGCCCAGCTATCACCTATCCATTCGTGAAAGTTGATACGTCCTTCGGTTGTTTCAGCGCTAAAGTCAGGCGCGTCGTCGCCTATTCGGAGTGACATAACTCACCTCCATTTTTAGTTGATTCTGCCGTGACTCGGAGGGCGTGTTGTTTTTACACCCATAAAGGACGGGCAGGTTGTTCGGCCAGAAAGCCAAGCAATACAAATAATAAAAGACACAGTATCAATCGCGTCTTGGCTACCTGCTTTCTGGGGGAGAAGCCTGAATGCGGCAACTATCACTATAGGTCAGTTCCCCATCCTGATGAGGTTTGTGTGCTGGGGAAACAGTGCAGCTCTCGACGGATGTTGCACGGTATTCATGTGGTCGCATGTCGAAACAATGCGACCTTGGCTCCGAGATGGCACTATTGGGGTAAGAGTTCACCAATATGGGTCGATACGATTTTTACACCACTCCACGTTGGATGGTCAGCATCTTCCGCATCATCGATTGGCCCGCCGGTACGAATCTTTGCCGATACCTCTTCGATAGGGAAGCTAATGACCACAGTGGCCTTCATCTCAGTATCGTTGGGTTTGCGGGCTTCTTCTGAACGCCCTCTACTGAATTTCTCCAGCATCTGGTCAAGAGCGAACTGTTTATGCTCCGGGTCTTCTACCACATCGCCTTGGCCATATAACATCACAGACCGAAAGTTGGCTGAGTGATGGAATGCCGACTTAGCAAATACCAGTCCATCCAGCAGCGTTACCGTAATGCTGGTCGTTTCGCCTCTGATGATCGACTGAAATAGCCCATTTTTACTGGAACCGTGAATGTATAAGCGGTCTCCAATACGCCAGTGAAAGTTGGGCTGAACGGCCGCAGTACCATGCATGGTGGCTCCCAGATGGCAGATGAATGCTTCGTCCAGAATCGCGTAGATTGTCTCTCGGTCGTAACACGCTTTTTTGGGTCCTCGTCTTACGCGTGTTCTGTCTGTGATGTCGATAGGCTTCACTGCGCTCGTCTCCTTTGTGATGTTCAAGCTTGCGATGGGTCTAGATTAAAGGCTAAATTGGAGCCTGAAGAGATCCATTATCAGATACTTAACAGGCCCACTTTGAGCGATATTCAGTTTCCCTCGGCGTTGTTCTTACCATTTCATGAAGGTGATTCAGCATTGCCGCAGTACGTACGCCTGTTTCGCGCATTTCAGCAGGCAATCATTGCGGGTCATTTGCATCCCGGTACCAAGCTTCCCGCGAGTCGACCGTTATGCGCAGAGCTGGGTATTTCACGTAATACCGTCAAGGCGGCATATGAAATGCTGCACTCAGAAGGGTATGTAGAAACCCGGCAAGGTGCGGGTAGTTTTGTGGCGACAGACCTTCCGAAACTGACCGGATCGAATCAGCTGAATTCAAAAGGGACGATGCCACAGGCAAGTCCCAAGCTGTCATCGTTAGCGAGCCAGCTGACGGACGTCAGGCCACCAAACCAAACGCCCCAAGGTGCTTTGTTATTACCTGCACAGCCGTGTATAGCGAGCTTTCCCTGGCATCAGTGGCAGCGTGCTGTCGCACGTGCGGGTAGGCAGATGAAGCACCAACAGAATTCAGTGATGGGCAACCTCTCATTACGAGAGCAAATCGCTAGTTATCTGCGTGTTGTCCGGGGTGTAAAGTGTAATGCAGAACAGGTAATGGTCTGTTCCGGATCACAGCAGGCGATGTTTCTGGCGTTGCGGTTGCTGGTGGATCAAGGTGAGCCTGTACTGACGGAGGATCCGTGTTATCAGGGGGTGGATGGAGCGGTGATAGCTGCTGGCGCAGTGAAAATTCCCGTATCAGTCGATGAACAAGGTATCCGTTTGGAGGATGGCTTAGCGCAAGCGCCCGATGCACGTGTTGTTATGGTGACACCGTCACGCAACCATCCGCTTGGTTATACGCTCAGTCTGGAACGGCGGCTACAGTTACTGCAATGGGCACAGCAGAGCGGTAGCTGGCTAATTGAGGATGACTACGACAGTGAATTTCGATTCGACCATCCGCCACTGACCTCGTTGCAAGGGCTGGGAGGAGAGGATGTGGTGATCTATACCGGCACCTTCAGCCGGATCCTGCATCCTAGTATCCGCTTGGGGTACATGGTCGTACCCCAGCCTTTGCTTGAGATGGCTAAGCGCGCAAAAACGTATATGGAAGGTGGGAACTCTATATTACCGCAGTTGGCATTGGCGGAGTTTATGGCTAGTGGTCAGTTTGCCAGTCATGTTCGTCGTATGCGTAAACTCTATCAGCAGCGGCGTAATTATCTCCACGCGCTGGTAAAGGATAAGTTCGGCGACTATTTTGAGTTGATCGAAAGCGATGGAGGTATGCATTCGGTCTATCTTATTCCGCAACATTGGTGTGATAGCAGAATTAGGAATCGTTGCGAAGAGCAAGGGCTGGGTATTCGAGATTTGTCCCGCTATTTTACCGCACAAACACCGAAAAAAGGGCTGATTTTGGGGTTTGCGGGATATAACGAAGAACAGATTCTAACGGCGATAAATCGGCTTAGAGCAATTATTGACGCATATGTGTAAATATTATGTGCGGGTTCAGACCAATTCTTTTGGTATATAGGGGGCGCACATAGTTGTTGAACTGAGTTTAACTATGTAATGTCTCCCTAATAGCCTTTCAGAATGCAGTATGGAGGGGAAGATGAAGCGCTATCTGTCATCAGCTTTAATAGGAGCGGCGCTTGCCTGCTCTGCACAGGCCTCTGAAGAGAGTCCATATAACGTGCTCGTTGTCATGAGTTACGAGGAGAAAAACCCCTGGTGTAAAGAGATCAAAGCGGGTATTGAATCTGCCTTGGGTGCACATGCTAAAACGACCTATTTTTATATGGATACCAAGGTCGATCCGAAGAACGGTCTTGCAAAAGCAAAGCAGGCTTACACTACCTATCAAAATTTGCAGCCGGACGGTGTTATTGCCGTTGATGATAATGCTCAATCGATGTTTATTGTCCCTTCGTTAAAGGACAAGGTTCGTACGCCAATTATGTTTGCCGGTGTTAATTCCAATGCGGATAAATATGGTTATCCGAATAGCCACATATCTGGGATATTGGAGCGGGCTCATGTTCATGAGTCGCTCGCATTCGCCAAGCAGTTGATGCCGCAGATACAACATGCGTGTTTCCTAACGAACGATGTACCCTCAGGAAGGGCGCTGAAAAATCAGGTGATGGCGGAGCAACAGGATTATCCGGTTAAGGTGCATGATTTCTATCTTATTAAATCCACGACTGAATTAAACCGTGTGAGTGATGAGATGGGGCAAGCGTGTGATGCCCTGTTTGTTGACAGCCTTGAGGGTATTGTCGATGAAAATAAAGAGCCGCTCGCGAATGGCGAAATATTGAAGTTGTTGGATGCATCTTACGAGGGTGCTCTGCTCGGTGGGAATCGATATCAAGTGGAGCAAGGTGCTTGGGCGGCGGTTGTGAAGACGGGGCAGGAACAGGGTGAAACATCAGCCGAGATGCTTCTAACAGCCATGCGCGGGAAAGACCTGGCAGACATTCCAGTCGTTCAAAACACCAGAGGTGAACGGGTTGTGAACGTGACTGCGCTTGATGAGCACCAAATTTTGCTGAAGCCTTTGGTGCTACGTGGCGCGACACTCGTTCGGCAACAACCTTAAGCGGGTCAGCTATGACACGCCTATTTCCAAGCATCGCCAGCAAGCTTATTTTGCTGGCCGTGCTGATTATCTTTTCTTTTACGGCGATCACGTCCGTTACTGGAGTTAGCTTTTATCGAGTTGAAGCCCTGTTAACCCAGGTTGTAAACGATGAAGTCTCCGGTGTTATCTCCAACGCCCAGCGCGGGCGTCAAGTCTCTTCGCTTTTATCAGATATCGACAGCCTAAGTCGTCAGTGCAGTAGCTCACACTTGAACATGGATGAAATCAGCGCGGTGAACAGCAATCTTAGTGAGCTGACCATCCATCTGGCTGATCCTGTATTAGTGGATTCGTTTTCAGAATTTCGTATGTCTGCGGATGCTTTGCTGAAGAGATGCGTTCTTCAGAACCAAGAACTGCAAGCATTACGCGATATTGAACAACTTACCGAACGTAATTTGACACGTTTAGAGCATTTCATCGGCGAAACACTGATACAACAAACGCTAACAGGGAAGCCGACTGAGCATCTGGATCAGCTGATGGTGCTGGTAGCAGGTCTTAGGGAGAGTCTGTTGTCACTGAGTAAGCAGATGGCTGAGCAGATTCTCTTGGAAATAGTGCAAAGTCCGCCTGAAAGCGTTGTTTCCCAAGTGGATGATATGGCTCTGCGTTTGCAGACGCTCACCGCGTCAACGGATGATATTGCTGCTGTAAGTGTGTTGCTTAATGAAAATTTGGTGGCATACAGAAACCGATTGATTAGTTACATAACGACGCACAAACAACTAAGTGATGCAGTTTCGGCGTTACATGATGCCGAACAAACAGTACTCACTGATATGGAGCGTTTGGACGCAGATACTTTCCGTCGTAGCGCGCAGGTGCGCTCTGATATTGAAAAGATTATTCAAAGCACGCGTGCGCAGCTGGTGGGATTATCCCTCGGCATTGCGTTGGTGACACTTGTGCTGGTCATCCGTATAAATCGACGCAGCATTCAAAAACCGCTTGATGATGTATTGCAGCTCATTCAGGCAATTAAAGGAGGGCGCGGTGATGATTCCGCTCCCATTCGTTCAGATGAGTGGGGCATCATTCAGTCACAGCTTTTGGAGATGTCTGATGCGCTTCAGAGTTCGTATCAGGAAGTCGTCACCAGTCGTGAGCGTCTTGAGATAGCGATGATGGGGGCGAATGATGGCCTCTGGGATTGGAATCTGGAGTCTGACGAGGTGTATTACTCTCCCCGTTGGAAGTCGATGCTGGGATATGCTGATCACGAGCTTGAAAGCAAGCTTGATACTTGGGCGAAACTGGTCGATCAGGATCAGGTGGAAACAATTTTAATGAAAGTGGAGGAATATCTTGCAGCGCCCAGTGATTCTGCTTTCAGGGTTGAGTTTCGCATGCGGCACAAGGAAGGATATTGGGTCGAGATTCTTTCGCGCGCACAGTTAGCAAGAGACGCAGAGGGGCGGGAATCTTCTCCGCGACGTTTGGTAGGAACACACGTTGATATTACCGCGCGTAAACTTGCTGAGGATGTGCTCAAGCAAAGCGAATTAGAGCAACGCAGTTTGATCGCCGCATTGCCGGATATCATCATGCGATTTGATATCAAAGGGAGACACCTGTTTATCTCTGAAAATATCAATGTGGTAACCGTACTGGAAGCTGAGCAATATATTGGTAAAACGCATCGGGAACTGGGTTTTAACGATGGGCTTTGCCAGGAATTTGAGTCTTCGATTGCGCATACGTTTTCTAACGCGGAGCCGTATGAGACGGAAGTTCAAATGCGCGGGCCTGCGGGTGAGAAAGTCTTCAATCTTAAACTCACGCCCGACATGTCGGAGGATGGGGAGGTCCGTACTGTTCTTGCGGTAGCGCGCGATATCACGCTGCTGAAGAAACATCAGCAACAGCTAGAGCATATTGCGCACTATGATGTGTTAACGGGGCTGCCGAACCGTATATTGCTCGCAGATCGCCTCCAGCAGGCGATGATGCAGAGTCTGCGGCGTAATACAAAGTTAGGCATCGTTTATATCGATCTGGATGGCTTTAAAGAGGTTAATGATACCTACGGTCACGATGTGGGAGATCGCCTTCTGCAAACGGTATCGGCTCGTATGCAAACGGCACTGAGGGACGGCGATACGCTGGCGAGACTGGGTGGTGACGAGTTCGTCGCGGTCATTGGAGACCTGCAAACAAATCAGAGTTGTGAGGAAATATTACAGCGAATATTGCGTGAAGTTGGCAGGGATGTGCGGGGTGATAAGTATGTTGCCCGGGTGGGTGCAAGTTTAGGGGTCACGTTCTATCCGCAAGATGAAGATATCGATGCTGATCAGCTTCTGCGTCAGGCCGATCAGGCCATGTACCAAGTGAAGCTGTCGGGAAAGAATCACTTCCATATATTTGATATGGAACAAGACCGCGCTTTACGCGGTAGTCATGAGATCATCGAGCGAATCAGGGCAGGGCTGAGTAAGGAGGAATTCGAACTTTACTACCAGCCAAAAGTGAATATGAAAACGGGTGCGGTCGTGGGTGTCGAGGCGCTCATTCGGTGGAATCATCCGGAATTAGGTTTAATGTGTCCCGATGACTTTCTCCCCGCCATC
>JAGSHA010000478.1 GCA_023954795.1 Oceanospirillaceae bacterium
AAGCCGCTGGCACGCAGCGCAACCGCCCCGGTATCCGAAGCCCCTGACTGATCAACAATCGACACGATGACGTCGCCACCTTGCGGTACAGTGGAAATGATACCGCGCCCTTCCAACATCTCGCAGAAGCCACGGAAAGAGCCATAAGAGTAGTTCTTAAAGTCCAGGTCAGCGCGCGCTTTCATCTCAGGGACAATCGTCGCACCTAGCGGCTTCTTCTCTTCACTCTCAAGATACTCCACCGTTTCCAGCAGCAAGTTGATCACATCCTGCTCACTGCTCACCGAACGTTTTTCAATTTTAGGTTTCTGCTGACCCAGCTCATCGTGATAGTAAAAAATATCACAGGCGCTTTTGTAGAGCTCCCCGACTGAGTCGCTGGTGCTGCCAATCCCGATCACGGTTTTACCGATCTCTTTAAGCTTGGCAAACAACGGCATAAAGTCGCGATCATTCGCAATGACCGCGAAGTAATTAATATCGGGGTGGGTATAGGCTGTCGATAGCGCATCAATGGCTAAGCGAATATCGGCCGTGTTTTTGTAGTTGTTGTAGTGAGGAATATCCTCATGTTGCACCAGATTGGCCTGCAACATCTGACGCAGTTCCTGCTTCTTATCAAATGCCATCGGCAGTTTGACAATATCCCCGAATGAACGGCGAATACTAAGACGGCCGTGTTCTTCAAGTTTTTTGATCTCGCCTTTTATATCAATGGGTAAACCATCATCAAGGCAAAAACCTACAAGGTTATCTAAGTCTATAAATAATGCGATACGTTCTTTCTGTTCCATTTAATCAGTTCCTATTGATAAACGGTACGCTGACAGGCCCAAAAGATATCGCTATAGATCCACCTCTCCTTGTTCACCAACCGGAGGAACTATCTGTATCTTCAGGGATAACACTACCATCACAGGCATACGCCAACTTCATCGATAAATAACGATCGATGGAAATACAGGCTATGGACGAGATCGGGTAACGGCAACGCGTAAGAATGTCTGAAAATCAGACGAGGTCAGTGATAATGCGGTATTTTTGTGACAACTACCAGAACAGAGCCAGAGAAAGCCTGTTCCCTCTGCCAAATGCGACAAAGGGCTGTAATTACTGATAGTCCTGCGGCAGTTGAATCCCCAGTTGATCAGCATCTTGCTGTGCGATCTGCTGGAAACGCGCACGGGTAGTACTACCTTTAGGTTTCGTCAGGTAATAAAGCAACTTTGCGGCAACCTGTGGCTCCAGATCCTGCTCCTCACCCCAACGCTGAATAAAGTCCACCAACGTATTATCGCTCTTGTCTTCAAGCGCCACCGGTACTTGCTGGTCGAGATTTTCACCGTCACGTGCGCGTCGGCACATCACCTGATAGTGATAGTTAAAATCCCCCACAACATGGGCTTCATCTTCACTGCGCAGACGGAACCAGCCGGTTGCTTTTCCCGCCTGGTACACCGCGGGATGGCTCCAGCTGTGTTTCGATGGATGGTCGGCATGCATACAAGCTTCGATATACGCGTTACGGGCGGCAGGTAAACCGTCGTCACCTTTCACTTCACGTAAAATGGCCAGAAACTCTGACACAGATGGCATCCACGCCAATGTTTCTTTGCAACGATCAATCGCAATGACCAGCTCAGGCTCCCCAAAACCACGCAGGCTGAGTGCCCATTCCCGTTTTGCCAGGCTGAGTTCATTCTGTGTTTCGAAACAGCTTTTAAACTTGTGACCATAAATCGCCATAAAACGGGCAAAGATCATGTTCACCAGCACTTTGGTTTCATTGCGGATGGGTTGCTGCTGCGGCTGTTCCGATTGCTGCTGAGAAACCTGAGCCTGCGCGTTACCAGTCGGTGTCCTTGATGTCCATGATGGCTTGGGTAACCCGTTTTCGGTTTTCGCGAGTATCTCTGCGGGAGTTTTCATGGTTAAAGCCTGTCTGTTGCTGTGCCTGACGCTGTTCACGTCCATCGCGTGTTTGTTTCTTGACCCATTCCCGTTTAACCCATCCCAGGAACTTCTGATCCCAGCTGGTTTCACGGCGGTCCTTATTCACCCAGTAAAGCACAAATTCATCAATCGATTCACGGGCAAATTCTTCACTAATACCTTGTCGTGCCAGCAACTCGAAGAAGTTAGATGACGGCTGCCATCCAAGGAACATGGCATGAAGATGCTGATTTCGCTCTTCATGCTGCTCAAAAATCACCTGTAGCTCACTTTTGTGACGCCTCCAGCCCGTACTGCCACCAAACGCTGGTGCGGGTGTACGCGATTGAGTCGTTTGACGCGCGGGTTGGCGTGTTGGCATCTGAGCCCGCATCGGTGGCTCCGATACAGGATGTGTCTCAGGCGGGATTGGCTGGGCCGGTGGCGTCGCCATCCCCAAAGGCGGTGCATCCACCAATGGTGGAGGCTGA
>JAGSHA010000257.1 GCA_023954795.1 Oceanospirillaceae bacterium
CGGGATCTGTTTCCTTGGTATCAGCCAATTGTCGAAACTGCGAGTGGGCGGATCGCGGGTTATGAAGCGCTGGCCCGACAGAAAAATGAGGCGGGTGACGTAGTCTCTGCCGGGGCGTTTTTTTCAGACCCTACATGCTCACTGGAGAACCGCATAGCCGCTGACAGGAGTGTCCGGTATCAGGCGCTGTCGGAGTTAAATGAACTTCCCGGTGATAGCTTTATCAGCCTGAACTTATCACCTGAATGGTTACAGTTTATTGCCCAGACCACGCAGTTGCCGACGCTGGATATGTTACGTGAGCTGGATGCTGATCCGTCCCGTGTCATGATAGAAATCACCGAATTGGGGGGAGATCTGAAGCTGATTCAAAAGGCTGTGGATCGTTACCGTGAAGCGGGCTTTCGCATTGCGATAGATGATTTCGGGGCCGATTTTTCACAGTTAGACCGGGTGGCTATGCTGACCCCTGACGTCGTTAAGCTGGACATGAAGTTGCTGCGTGATGGCCTGGATAACCCACGTAACGCGGCGATGATCCAGCTATTGGGAGAGATGGCCTCCCGTCTGGGGGCTAAAGTGCTGTGCGAAGGGGTTGAAACAGAAGACGCTTATTTCTTAGCTCTGAGCTGCAATGCGTATTATACCCAGGGCTTTTTATTCTCTGAAGCGAAAGCAGAAGCGGCACCAGCAGACTGTTTTCAGGGCCAGATGATCTCGCTAAGGGAATGCTACCGGGATATGGCGCTGGACAGTTCAACACGAAACCAATGGCTGGCAGGTAAAGTATCGGCGGAGCTGATCGCCTTACGTGAGTTGATTAAAGCATCTGGTACGACAGACGGTAGAGTAGACCTGGAACACTATCTACCGACCCCGCAGGTGTTGCGTTTTTATCTGTGTGATCGATTGGGCAATCAGATTTCACCAAACTATGAAAACCGTCTGGGTGGTTGGAACATAGATAACGCCAAGAGGGGCGCTAACTGGAGCTGGCGGCCTTACTTCATTGAATTACTGGCATCCGATGATATCGATAGGCGTTTGGTGTTTTCGAAGCCCTATCACGATATCTACGCTGGGCAGCTGTCACAAACCGCTGCACTGCTGATCGATGATGACCGTATTTTGTTGGCGGATCTGATCAGCAACCCGTCAGATAGTGATCTTATCCACAGTCATCATGGTATGCAGGCGCAATCCGTCGCGGTGTACTGATCAGTTTTGTTGTGAGGGGGCTGCAGCGTCTTTCCCAGAGGGTTCTTTTCCCAGAAACATCGCCAATACACCACCCGCGACGACCAGCGCGGTGCCGATGATCGCCAGGTTATCCGGCACCTGTTGCCAGAATACCCAACCCCAGAATCCGGTAAATACGACGCCCAGATAATTTAACGGTGAGATGACGGATGCTTTGGCAAAGCGGTAGGCCTGAGTGTACAGCCACATCACCAGCCAGATAGACAAACCGATGATTAATAGGGGGAACAGGGCTTCTGACGGTATGGGTTGCCAGTTCCAGATGGCCAAAGGCAGCGCCGTTAGGGTGGAGATTGAAAAATAGTAAAAGATGATGCGGTTACTGGGTTCCGTCAACGTTAGAAAGCGTGTTGTGACCATTGACCCCGCCAGTGAAATCGCCGAGCCAAAACCGATTAGATGCCAGAAGCTAAGCCCGTCTGAGCCGGGTTGCAGAATCAACAGTACGCCCGCCAAACCAATAAATATCGGTAGCCAGCGCAGCGCAGGTATGCGAATCCCTTTCCAGAGCAAGAGCAGTAGCGGTACACAGAGAGGGGCTGAATTACGCAGTAGCGCGGCATCAACCAGAGGGACATAGTTCAGCGCCAGGTAGTAACAATAGAAACAGGCCCAGCCCGACAAACCGCGTATCACATGTAATTTCAGGCAATCTGTTTTGAGTGCACCGATGCCCTTAGTGGCAAGCCAGGGCAGCATCACAGTGGTGCAGATCAGATATTGGCTGAAGACAATGGTTTCAATACTCACCATCGTTGAGGTGTATTTGATGAGTGCCGCCGCGATACTCATCGCCAGTGAGGTGCCGATGGCAAACAATACACCCAATGTAAGGTTTTGTGGTGAAGTGGTCACGGTGAGCTTGTGCGTCCTTGTTTTAGAGTCGAAGCGGAGCCTGACAGGCCCGTTGCCTTAAATTACAATAGGTTAGATTAATCTGTTCTCAGGTAAAAAACATGGATGCTGTTCTGCAGTTTATTCAGCTTAACTGGCTGAACCTTCTGGCGTTGGGTTGGTTCCTGATCTGTTTCAAGGGCTATATGTACTATTCCAAACGCCGCAGCTACGACACCGCTTGCCTGGCTAGCATCCTGCACCTGTACCGCACCGAGTGGATGCTGCGCATGCTGGATCGGGATATGCGTATTGCGGATGCGACCGTGGTCGCTAACCTAGAGCGTAGCGTATCATTTTTTGCATCCACAACCATGCTGATTCTGGCAGGTTTGATGACCGTACTGGGTTCAACCGAGCAGGCGATTGACGTGATTGCCGATATTCCCTTTGCGGTAGAAGCGACACGTGAAGAGTGGGAGTTGAAGCTGGTGGTGATGATCACGCTCTTTATCTATGCCTTTTTTAAGTTCACCTGGAGCTTACGGCAATACGGCTTCGTCTCGGTGATGGTGGGTGGAGCCCCTACGCCTGATGAGAATATTAGCGAACTGCAAAAACAGAGTTATGCCGACCGCGTGGCTAAAATGAGTTCTATGGCGGCCAATCACTTTAACTTTGGCCTGCGATCCTATTACTTCAGTCTGGCGATGCTGGGCTGGTTTATTAACCCTTGGTTATTTATGGCATTGTCCACCGGTGTGGTGTACGTGTTGTATCGACGTGAATTTAAGTCCTCAACCTTGAAAACCCTAATGATGAGTGTTGGTCCTATCGATGAGAAATCCTGAAATTGAAGCACGTTGCCAGCGATTTATGGATGCGCTGGCTCATATCCGCAAATTAGGATTGCGTGTCATTCAGGCAGATGAACGCCGTGTAACGCTGGTGCTGCCGGTGCAGGATCAACTGAATACGGGGAAAACCAATACGTATTTGTTGGGGGGCGCATTGACGACCCTGATCGATACTGCATCGGCCGTTTCGACCCTGTGTGTGTTGCCGGAGTTTGAGATCGCGCCGACGT
Source organism: Oceanospirillaceae bacterium (assembly GCA_023954795.1). Taxonomy (GTDB): domain Bacteria; phylum Pseudomonadota; class Gammaproteobacteria; order Pseudomonadales; family Balneatricaceae; genus Pontibacterium. The sequence goes on from JAGSHA010000257.1 coordinate 3,182, forward strand.
TGGATTTGCGGATCGATCATATGAAAGCGCCGACCCACAGCCAGCCCCTGTATATTCAGGCAGAGTGCTACCGGACAACACGCAGTGTGATGTTCACCCGTGCGACGGTGTATCAAACGTCTGCTGATGATCCCATCGCGTTTGGTATTGGCACCTTTATGCGTTTAGGTTCTGATGTGGTTGACACACAGATGAAGGCGCTGGTGGAAGGCGATATCGACGGTGATACCGGTGTTAGCACTGAAAAGGGAGAGCAGGCATGACTAGCATTACGGAGATGGTTGCAGAAGCACATGCAACGGGTGATTACATGCCGCTGATTGAACTGATCCCTTATGCGCAGGTGATCGGTGTGAACTGCGAGCGGTTTGGTGAAGAGATGGTGTTTCGCTTACCCCGTAACCCGGATAACTTGGGTAATCCGACACTGCCCGCCATTCATGGCGGTGTGATTGCGGCATTTATGGAGTTATCGGCAGCATTTCAGGTGTTACTGCAAACGACGACACCAGAACTGCCAAAGATTATCGATTTTTCCGTGGATTACATGCGTGCCGGGTTAGATCGCGATACGTTTGCGATGTGTCAGCTGGAGCGACGTGGACGCCGCGTGACCAACTGTTCGGTGATCGCGTGGCAGGAAAAACGTACGGAACCGATTGCGACAGCACGTGCGCACTTCCTGGTGAAACCCACTGATTCATAAACCGGATTTAGGTCAGGTTTTAAATAACCCCTTGAATTAGGTAACACAGCCCCAATCTAGTATTGAAACCAGAAGGGCCGGTTCGTGTGAGCCGGTCATGATTATGTTTCAACCGAGAGTTTGGGCGAGTTACCTATGAGCACAGAAACACATTCCGAAACCCACGGCTTTCAGACGGAAGTTAAACAACTCCTGCATCTGATGATTCATTCCTTGTATTCCAACAAGGAAATTTTCCTGCGTGAGTTGATCTCCAATGCATCTGACGCGGCAGAAAAGCTGCGCTTTGAAGCGCTGTCCGATGGCAAACTGTATGAAGACGATGGTGATCTGAAAATTCGCATCGCCTTTGATAAAGATGCAAAGACCATCACGATCGATGACAACGGTATCGGTATGACCCGTGACGAAGTGGTGGAGCATCTGGGCACCATCGCCAAGTCGGGTACTTCCCAATTCTTTTCCCAGCTGACCGGTGATCAGGCGAAAGATAGCGCGCTGATTGGTCAGTTTGGTGTCGGTTTCTACTCCTCTTTCATCGTTGCGGACAAAGTAGATGTGATCACCCGTAAAGCGGGTGCTGCGGTTGCCGATGGTGTGCACTGGAGCTCTACCGGTGAAGGTGAGTTCACAATTTCGAACGTTGAAAAAGCAGGCCGTGGTACGAGCATCGTACTGCACCTGAAAGAGTCGGAAGAAGAGTTTGCGGATGGCTGGCGTCTGCGCACCTTGGTGCGTAAATACTCTGACCATATTGCGCTGCCGGTTGTTATGCAGTCTGAACCGGTTCCAGCGGCTGAAGGTGAAGAAGAAAAAGCACCTGAAGATGAAACCGTTAACAGTGCGACCGCGCTGTGGACCCGTAACAAGTCTGAGTTGAATGCTGAAGACTACAACGAATTCTACAAGCACATCTCCCATGATTTCTCCGATCCACTGACATGGGCGCATAACGCTGTTGAAGGTAATCTGGAATACACCAGCCTGTTGTATGTACCAGAACGTGCGCCATTTGATCTGTGGAACCGTGAAGCGCCACGTGGCCTGAAACTGTACGTACAGCGTGTTTTCATTATGGATCAGGCGGAAGAATTCCTGCCGCTGTATCTGCGATTCCTGAAGGGTGTGGTGGACACGAAAGACCTGTCCCTGAACGTATCCCGTGAGATTCTGCAGAAAGATCCTAACGTTGATAAGCTGCGCAGCGCACTGACTAAACGTGCACTGGATACGCTGATCAAACTGGGCAAAAACAAGCCTGAGAAGTACCAGACTTTCTGGAA
>JAGSHA010000435.1 GCA_023954795.1 Oceanospirillaceae bacterium
CGCTGCTCCACCCAACCTATAGGTCACCTCGATACGCGTAGGTAGGGACGAGCGCGGGGATTCCCAACACACAGCGAGCAACACATTTACGCCCGGAATACCGAATACCCATCCACTCTACCAAGACCAATAGCCCTGCCTTAGGGGCAGACCAACCCGACCAGCTTCTCTAATGGGGACTGAATTAAATTCAGCACCCATTTCCTATGTTGGGTATCGCGCTGCTCCACCCAACCTACAGGCCACCTCAATCCCCGTAGGTTGGGACGAGCGCAGCGATTCCCAACACCTTTCAAGCAACACCCTTACCCTTAAAATACCGAATTGTTCCTCCTCCAGCCTGAACATCAAACCTCTTATCGCTGGTACCAGAACTTGCCCAAAACCGACATCCCGCGCTCAAATCAAATATCCTCACTCCTCCTAAACCCTTACACGGCGGACCTTTCAGACTGGAACCACATTTCTGGTTCGGGTTGGGTCTATTGGCTCCATCTTTCCAAAACTTATATTGATCTCAAGCGTTACAGCACCCCACACCTTTGGCAGAGGCGCGGGAGTGCTCTGACAATACTGCGATCCATGATCCAGTAAACGTATCGGGCCCACATGACAAAAATAAAAATCAGAGGTCACTATGACAATTAGAACTACGCTCAAATCTACCTTGTCTGTCTGCGCACTGTCCGCAGCAATGGCGATGCCTTTCGCACAGTCTGCTCAGGCTGAAGAGCTGATGTTGGCGCACGCATATCCAACGGATCATATCTTCCACCTGACATCTGAAACCTTCACCAACCAGCTGAAAGCACAAAACTCGACGATCGAGGTCGACTACCATCCGGGTGGTGATCTGGGTGACTGGGCTTCGATCTTTGAGCAAAGTATGGAGGGCGTTGTACCGATGACCATGAGCTTTGGTGCATCTGAGTACGATCCACGTCTGGACTTGTCCTGGTTGAGCTACGTGGTTGACGACTGGAAGGAAGCCCGCGAAGTTTATGGCCCTAACGGTAAAATGACCGATGTTTACAACGAGATTCTGGGCGACCTGGATCTGGTGGTTCTGGGTATCATCCCGACCGGTTTTGGCTCCATCGCCACACGTAAAGGGATCGATGACGTTCCAACCAACTTCCCGAACGACGCACAAGGTATCAAGATTCGCGTACCGCCTATCCCAATTGGTATCGAGCGCTTCAAAAGCTTTGGTTTCACCCCGGTTCCAATGCCATTCTCTGAGCTTTACACCGCGCTACAGCTGGGCACCATCGACGCTCGTGGCACCGCACCTTCCGTTGAGATCTGGCAGATGCGGGACGTAATCGAAGCGTACATCCTGACCAAGGACTACTTCGAGCACGCTTTCTGGGTCGTCAACAAAAGCTGGTTGGAAGAACTGCCTGCAGATGAGCGCCAGAAACTGCTGAGTGCAGCCGATGCCACCATGGCAAAAGTGTGGGATGAAGCACAGGCAATTGACGAAGGCTTCCTGAACAAAGTCCGTGATGCAGGCGTTAAAGTGGTCGAACTGAGCCCAGAAGACATGAGCAAAGCCAAGAAAATTCTGTACGCAGAAGAGTGGCCGTTCATGGAGAAAACTGTCGGACCAGAGATCATGAACATGATGCGGGATATCGCTGGCATCAAATAATCCGAACGGGTTTCAACCCTTCCGGTAGTGCCCTTCACATGCTCGATGGCCTGTAGACCCAACTATGCAGGCCCATGAGTAGCCGAAGGGTGCTCCCTCCCGGATTCTCTTTTCAGGACCAGCGCCATGCAACATGAAAAACTCTCTGCACCCTATAAATCTGTGGGTGAAGCTAAGATCTACGATTACGATCCGGACCTGAGCGCGCACCCTATTCCTCCTCACCTTCACGCTATTCCCAATCAAGTCAATCATAAGGTTGATAGTTACCTGATACGGTTTGAGCGACTGCTGAACTGGACTTTCCGCGGCATGATGCTGCTGGCTGGTCTCGGCCTTGCAATACTGATGTTCTCGCAAGTGATCATGCGATACGTGCTGGAATCACCTTTTACCGGTATTGAAGAAGCCTCCATTCTGCTGGCGGTGTGGATCTACTTTCTCGGTATGGGCTACGCCACCCGAGAGCGCGAACATATTCACGGAGGCATCGTTAGCCTGATCGTGAAAGACCCGTACAAAGTGGGCATTATCCGCTTTATCGGCTCCATTACCTGCATGTTCGCCGCTATTATCTTCGGTTACTTCGCCTGTAAATATGCACTTAAAGAGCTGGATCGAGGCCGCCTGAGTGTCAATTTACGCTGGCCACGCGGTTTGTGGAGCGCCAGCATGATCGTCGGCTTTGCGATGATGGTCGGTTACTTCCTGCTCGAAACCATCAATGAATTCCGCTACCTGCGCCGCACCCGTCGGGCGCGCCAATCACAGAACCCAAAGGAGGTGTGAGCGATGACTTTATTTCTGATCTCGATGCTCATCGTCATCGTCCTGATCCTGATCGAAATCCCTGTCGCTTTTGCTTTTGGCATCGGCGCCGTGCTGTTTGCCTTTACCACCGGCAACAACATCTCGTTTCTGATCCCCCACGGGTTTAAAACCGCCAGTGGTTTTGCCCTGCTCGCCTTGCCGCTGTTCATTTTTGCCGGGCTGTTAATGGCCGAAGGCGGAATATCCGAACGCCTGCTGAACTTTGTGAACTCGATTGTTGGCCGGATCAAAGGTGGCTTAGGCGCTGTCACCGTGCTGACCTGCGCGCTGTTTGGTGCGATCTCCGGCAGTTCATCGGCAGCCATTGCAGCAGTGGGTCAGATCATGATTCCACGTATGGTTCGCGAGGGTTATCCCGCAGGCCATGCCACAGCATTGGTGGCCTGCTCATCCGTACTGGCATTACTCATTCCACCGAGTATCCCGATGATTGTCTTCTCAATCACCGGCGGTTTGTCGGTGGGTGCAGCGTTCCTGTCCACCATCATTCCGGGCATTTTGCTGACGTTGCTCTACTGCGGTCTGAACATCTGGTTCCTGCGTAACAACCCG
>JAGSHA010000056.1 GCA_023954795.1 Oceanospirillaceae bacterium
ACGTTGGTATGGTTACCTGAGTCTGGCGTGCTATTTAGCGGCGATATTGTCTATATGGACAGAATGCTGGGTATCGGCCCTCAATCGCAGCATCTGGCCTGGCTTGATGCGTTTAAGGTAATTCAGCAGCTGAAGCCGGGCAAAATCGTACCCGGGCACGGACAGCCAACGGACCTGACGGGTGCGGAGCGTGACACCTATCGCTATTTACTGTTTCTGCGCAGTGCCGTAGGTAAGCTGTTGGAAGAGGGTGAGGATATGGGGGCGACGCGTCGTATTGATCAAAGTGCCTTCAGCTATCTATCCGTGTATGAACAGATCCATGCACGTAATGCCCAGCGAGTGTATGAAGAGATGGAATGGGAATAAATACCCTACCCCTACCGGCTACGGCTATCCTTGCCGCAGCCGGTTGAAGGCTGGATGTGTGTTGTGATCTCCTACGCCAGCCCTTTCATAAATCGTTAGTTGAGATGCAATGCAGAGAGGTAGTCCTGAATCTCCGAGTATTGATTTTTAAAGGCGATACCCAGTCGTAACCCTCGTTGTAGGGCTAATGCAGAGATCAGATCGCCTTTGAAGACAAAGTACGTATCGTTGTCGGGAAACAGGATCTCAAACGTGATAAAAAAGCCGGAATCCTTTAGCTGACGTACCTTTTGCAGCGCTTCATGATCTGGCAGGCGGATTTGGCATCCACCTGAGCTGACATCCTTGATGAGGCCATCAAACTGCTCGTTGCGGCAATAGATATGCGCTAGCAACGTACAGGGGTAACGGGGTTCTTTTCTGAGTTCCTGTTGATAAACTTTAGCGGGGTAATTCAGCATGATCATTCGATTTTGGCTGCCGGTAATCTCCATGACGGACGTTTCGAATGCATACACCACACCTTTGTCGACCAGCCGCAAAATAAGATCCTGTTTGATGTTGAAAAACGCCTCATACCATTGCAGCGGAATCTGAGAGCATCCACATTTTTCCAATAATTCTTCAGCTGTGGGCAGGTGGGCGACGATAACGTCCTGATCATGTACACCCACAAGGGAGGTCATAAACCGCAGTTTTCCATCCTGTGATGAGATCTGAACCTTGGTTCCAACCCGGAAATTTGGCAGGTGTTCGATAGGTGTCACACTAATCTGCTGCATCAATCTATTCCTAGCCCTGTCGGCACAGTTAAACGGATGTTAGTTGGTGTGCCTTTTAGGTTTAGTAATAAAATTGCCATGTCCTTGGGACTATCTTGCGCTTTTTCTGGTATTTTTCGGAATGGTCGCTCATTAAAATCACCATGAAATCCGTGAGTTATACACCGAAGCTGCGAGCCATATTGGACGGTATTTTGCGGGTGCAGCAAAGTGTATGTGCCGGTTGTGCTTCAGGTGAGAAACTCTATGGCGATTTTAGTACGTTTTATGTACAGCTTTCCTCGACATTAGCGCTGCAACTCTTTAAAGTGCGCGCTCCGTATTTATAAGTTATTTGGCTTGTAAGTCATCTGGTCTGTACGTCATTGCTGGCGCTATCGATCTTCCCCAAACGTAAGCCCTCAGGAATAGTTCTTTGATTACCACCGCAAACATCACCATGCAGTTTGGCCCTGCGCCATTGTTTGAAAATATCTCCGCAAAATTTGGTAACGGCAATCGCTATGGCCTGATCGGAGCAAACGGTTGCGGTAAGTCGACCTTTATGAAAATCCTGAGCGGCGAACTGAAGCCTACATCCGGCAATGTGTCCATTACGCCGGGGTACAAGGTGGGTACGCTGAGTCAGGATCAGTTCGCGTTTGAAGAATACAGCGTGGTGGATGCAGTAATCATGGGCGATGCGGAACTGTGGAAAGTAAAGCAGGAACGTGAGCGTATCTACTCGTTGCCTGAGATGTCAGAGGAAGAGGGGATGCTGGTTGCACACCTCGAAACTGAATTCGCCGAAATGGATGGTTACAGTGCAGAAAGCCGCGCCGGAGAGATCCTGTTGCAGGCGGGTATCGAAGAAGAATACCACTTTGGCCTGATGAGCCAGGTTGCACCAGGTTGGAAGCTGCGAGTATTGCTGGCGCAGGCGCTGTTCGCCAATCCTGATATCTTGCTGCTCGATGAACCGACCAACAACTTGGACATTCACACCATCAACTGGTTGGGAACGGTGCTGAATCAGCGCAAGTGCACCATGATCATTATTTCGCATGACCGTCACTTCCTGAATTCCGTATGCACCCATATGGCCGATATTGATTACGGTGATCTGCGTATCTATCCGGGTAACTACGAAGACTTTATGGCGGCATCGTCCCTGATACAGGAACAGCTGCATACCGAGAACGCTAAAAAGAGTGCTGAGCTGGAAGAGTTGCAGCAGTTTGTAAACCGCTTCTCGGCGAACGCATCTAAAGCAAAACAAGCGACATCCCGTGCGCGTAAGATGGAAAAAATTCAGCTGGAAGAAGTTGTCGCGTCCAGCCGTCAGACACCGTATATCCGTCTGAAACAAGAGAAGAAACTGCACCGTCAGGCGTTGGTTCTGGAAGATGTTGGTCACGGTTACGATGACGAACCATTGTTCAGTGGCGGTAACCTGATTCTGGAAGCGGGCGCGAAGCTGGCTGTGATTGGTGAAAACGGGGTGGGTAAAACCACGCTGCTGCGCTGCCTGATGAACGAGATCAGCGCCCAGTCCGGTGATGTGAAGTGGGCTGAAAATGCCATGATTGGTTACTGTCCCCAGGACAGCACCGAAGACTTCGACTGCGATCTGAACCTGTTCGAGTGGATGGCACAGTGGCGTCAGCCGAAGCACGATGATCTGGCAGTACGCGGTATGCTGGGACGTTTGTTATTCACAGCTGATGACATCAACAAGAAAGCAAAAGTCTGCTCAGGTGGTGAGAAAAACCGTCTGCTGTTTGGCAAGCTGATGATGATGAACACCAATGTGCTGATCATGGATGAACCGACCAACCACTTGGATATGGAGTCCATCGAAGGGCTTAACCGTGCGTTGGAAGGGTATGACGGCACGTTGATTTTTGTCAGCCATGACCGTGAATTTGTCTCTTCACTGGCGACCCGTGTGGTTGAGATCAAGGATCAGAAGTTGATCGATTTCCAGGGTACGTACGAAGAATATCTGGCAAATCAGGTGGCTGCGGCTAAAGTTGCCTGAGAAAGGCGAGATCACCGGGTCCGGAAACGGGCCTGAGTGAGATTGAGTCAGGCGGGGAGGGGAGGACAGATTCCCGCCTGATCGACAACCATTGGTTATTCTTCCGTGGTCTGTTCAGTTTGTTCTTGCGATTTAGCTTCTTCAGCCTGTTCCTGTTTTTTCACTTCTTCCGCATCCTGGCCACCACACACACCACAACATGAACTCATAAAACACCTCGCTAGCCAATAATTTGTTGTTGAGAGCGAGATCGATAATAACCAAGTAACCCAGTCGGGAAATTGACGAATATCAGTTTTGCGATTTCTCATTCATTTCAAATCAATCCCCGACGGACTTATCGTCTGATAACGGCCTAAGCGAGCTGTTGTGACGGCGCCTGTGCTAATGCCTCAGCGTACAGATCCGGTCGATAGACCTGCTGGGCGATCTGCGTGCGATCACCGCCTTGCCATTGACCCCAGCGCTCCATCTGTTCCAGCATCAGGTGAGCATGGCTGAGTGAAGGCAAGTTAACGTCCGAACCATAGAATGATTGCATGATCGGATGGGCTTCGGCCTGGCTGAGTGGAATGACACTTTGATCAAGGTAAGGTGGCAAGCGCAGCAGATCCAGTGCTTCCGCATGGTTACAGGAATGGCTGAGCCATTCACAGGCGGCGACCAATGCCCGAATCAGTGCAATATGGGTGTTGGGGTGGTTATCTGCCCAGCGTTGTGTGACGGCAAATACCTTCTCGATCGAATCAGACCATATCTGATAACCGGTGACGGCCACTTTTCCTACCGCTCCCGATTCTGCCAGTGTATTCCAGGGTTCGCCCGCACAGTATCCATCGATCAGGTGATCACGCATGGTGCTGACCATCTTGGTAGGGGGAACGGCGATCAGTGTCACATCCTGATCAGGATTGATGCCCGATGCTGTTAACCAGTAGCGCAGTTGGTAGTGTTGGCAGGAATACGGAAATACGGTGGCAAATACCGGTTTTGTGCGTAGGGATGCAATCCATTGTTTCAGGGCATTGCCCACCTCTGCCGCGTTGGGTCGGTCCCGCAGTTGCGGGCTGAGTGTCCTGTATAGCTCGGCAGACAACGTGACGGCATTGCCATTCATGCTCAGGGCCAGTGCGGTGATCATGGGTGTGGCTTGGCTACCGAGACCGAGCGTGGAGGCCAGTGGCATTGGTGACAGCATTTGAGCGCCATCTAGCAGGCCAAAGCTGACTTTGTCGCGGATGTTAGCCCAACTGGATTCGCGGGACAAAACAACGTTGAGCCCTTCATTTTGAAAGAATCCTTTTTCACGGGCGATAACCAGCGGTGCACAATCCAGCAGAGGAACAAAACCTAGTTTTAATGCTGTTTTTTCAGGTGCTGCAATACTCATACTTCATAATTCCTCTTGCTTACCGCTTGCCTGTTTTGGGCAGGCCGGTGAGTTCCAGAATGTCGATGACACTCTGTGCCACTTCTACCAGTTTCTGACTGCGATCCATCGCCAGTTTGCGCAGGGTTTTGTAGGCCTGCTCCTCGTCGCAGCCCTGATGCTTCATCAGCATGCCTTTGGCTTTTTCGACCACTTTGCGTTCGGATAGCTGGCTTTTGGTTTTCTCCAGTTCTTTCCGCAGTGAGTGAAAGGCGTCGAACTGGGCGATGGCCGTATCCATGATGGCTTTCACCCGTTCGGTTTGCAGGCCGTCAGCGATATAGGCACTAACACCGGCGTTAATTGCAGCGGATATACTGTCGCGGTCATTGGCCTTCTCCGCGAAGAAAACAATCGGACGAGGGTTACTCTGGCTCATGGCTGCCATGCTCTCCAGCGTATCTCGATTGGGCGAATCCATATCGATAATCACGATGTCCGGGCTACGCTCGCTAACCTGATCACATAAACCACTGGAATCGGACAGGTGGCAGACCACTTTGTGACCCAAAGCATTGAGGGCTTCAAAGAGTGCATCTGCGCGTGTGGGCTCGTCATCGATTATCAGGACATCGAGTGAACGTGAATCTTTCATCTACTACATAACCTTTTCAGTGCCAGATAGATTGGCTCGGATAGAGTTAATGCAAAAAATGTACCGTGAATGAAAAGCACTGTTGGCACACCGCTTGCAGTACCCATGACATGAGGTGTCGAGCTCATCGCACTTCATGTTTAGTTAGCAAAGACGTTTTTATAGTTGCTGGGCAATGTCGCCCGATACTGGATTCCTGGTCCGGTGTCGGGCTTTTTTTTTGGAGGTCACACATGAACTCTCACACCACCTGTCCCTACTGCGGTGTAGGCTGCGGCGTAGAGGTTATAAGGGATTCAGGCCAGATTGCTGGCGTGAAAGGGGATAAAAAACACCCGGCAAATTTCGGACGTTTATGTGTGAAAGGGTCCAGCTTGCACGAGACGCTGGATACCCGTGGTCGCCTGTTGAAACCGCAGGTCGATGGCCTGCCCGCGCATTGGGATGATGCCCTGAATGAGGTCGCTGCACGTTTTCAGCGCACTGTTGAGGAGCACGGGCCGGACTCTGTCGCATTTTATCTGTCGGGCCAGTTGCTGACGGAAGATTACTATGTCGCCAACAAATTGATGAAAGGGTTTATCGGCACCGCGAACATCGATACCAACTCCCGTTTATGTATGGCATCAACTGTGGTGGGTTATAAGCGCGCGTTTGGATCTGACACGGTGCCGTGCAGTTATGATGACATCGAGCTGGCCAACCTGATTGTGCTGGTGGGTTCTAATACTGCATGGAACCACCCGATCTTATTTCAGCGGATGGTGCAGGCAAAGAAGAGCAATCCGGACCTCAAAGTTGTGGTCATTGATCCGCGTGATACGGCTACCTGTAAGCTAGCGGATATTCATCTTGCGCTGAAGCCGGGGAGCGATACGCGGTTGTTTAACGGCCTGCTGAGCTGGCTGGCGGCCAATGATCATCTGGATCAGGATTATATCGATCGTTTCACTGACGGCTTTGAGCATGCACTGGAGGCTGCTGCGAATAGCGCCGCAGACCCACGTCAGCTGGCGGAAGACTGTGATCTGCCGGTGGAGTCGTTACTCTCGTTCTTTAACTGGTTTGGTGCGACAGAAAACGTTCTGACCTTCTTCTCACAGGGGACCAATCAGTCGGCGAGTGGTGTGGACAATGTTAACGCCATCACCAACTGTCATCTGGCAACCGGTCGTGTTGGTCAGCCGGGACAGGGACCTTTCTCTCTGACGGGCCAGCCCAATGCGATGGGCGGCCGCGAAGTCGGTGGATTAGCCAATCAGCTCGCGGCACATATGGATTTTGATGCTGAATCTATCGATCGGGTAGAGCGATTCTGGGGTGCGCCGAATATGGCGACGAAACCCGGTTACAAAGCGGTTGATCTGTTTCAGGCCATCGAGCGGGGAGAGGTCAAAGCGGTCTGGATTATGGCGACCAACCCGGTGGTGAGTTTGCCAGACGCTGATCAGATTAAACGTGCTTTGGAGCAGTGTGAAACGGTTGTCGTTTCAGAGTGTGTGGCCGACAGTGATACCGCAAAGTTTGCGGATATTTTGCTGCCTGCAACGGGGTGGAGTGAGAAAGATGGCACTGTCACCAACTCTGAACGTCGTATCTCGCGTCAGCGTGGATTGATCCCATTGAGCGGTGAAGCTCGTCATGACTGGTGGATCATGTGTGAAGTCGCAAAACGTATGGGTTATGACAAGGGGTTCGACTACCGTCATCCTTATGAAATATTCGCTGAGCATGCCGCGTTGTCAGGATTTGAGAATGAAGGACGACGTGATTTCGATATCAGCTATTTCTCCAATATTGATCGTTTTACCTATGACAATCTGAAGCCAATCCAATGGCCGGTCACGGCCGAATGCCCTGATGGGACTGAGCGGATGTTTGCGGACGGTAAGTTCTTTACGCCATCGGGGCGGGCGCGTTTTGTCGAGATCATTCCTCGTGCACCGGTACAGCAGCCTACTGACCGTGCGCCGCTGGTGATGAATACCGGTCGTATCCGTGACCAATGGCATACGATGACGCGTACTGGCACAGCGCCGCGTCTGTTCAACCACCGTGAAGAGCCGTTTGTAGAAGTTCACCCTCGAGATGCGGCGATTCGCAATATCAGTGATGGCATGCTGGTGAAAGTCTCCAACAGACGTGCCGACTATTACGCTCGCACCCGTATCGAAGAGGGGCAACGAAAAGGTGAGGTCTTTGTGCCGATGCACTGGAACGAAGCGTTTGCCTCACAAGGCCGAATGGGGGCTTTAGTGGCGCCGGTAACGGATCCCCTCTCCGGTCAGCCGGAGTTAAAACATGCCGCCGTACAGATGGAGCCCTTGAACGAACAGTGGGAAGGTTGGTTAATCACCAACAAATCGATGCCGGTACCTGCGGTGGATTATTGGGCGCGTATTCCTAAAACCAATACGGATGCTTATCACGTTGCGGGCTTAGAACCTGTGGCGTCCTGGCAGCAGTGGTGTCAGGAGCATCTGGGTGAGCCGGATCTTTGGATTGAAGACCCGGCTAAACGTTCATTCCGTGCGGCCGGGTTCATAAACGGCAAGCTGAACTGGGTGTTGCTGATCACACCGTTTAATAACTTCCCGTCGGCCGATTGGGTTGATCAGTTGTTTGTACAGGAGACGCTGGACACACAACAATATCAATATCTGCTCAGTGCCACCAATGTAGAGGTAGAAGATCAGGGAACGATCATCTGTAGTTGTTATCAGGTGGGTACAACAGCGATCGATAAAGCGATCAAATCCGGCTGTGGTTCGGCTGGAGAGCTGGGTGAAAAGCTTCAATGCGGCACCAACTGTGGTTCCTGTATTCCCGAGCTGGAAGGCTTTTTTACGCGCGCAAGTTAAAGGTTTTCATATCTCCTTTCCAGGGCTGGATTTGAGGTTTTCGTGTTGTTATCGGCCGCTAGGTTTGGAGAGGCTTTTTGGTCGATAACAGCGTTTTTTCCTTGCTGGCAGAATCGTTGATGCGGGTCAATGTCGCGGTTTCAGCGGAGGAGGAAACTGAACTCAAGGAACGAGAACTAGGACCAAAAGGGGAACCTGAATGAGCATCGAACACCACGATCTGGTACATGAATTTCCTGAGCTGCGTGAGCGCATCCACGAGAAAAAAATGAACGACGCACACTTCGCTCGCCTGTTTAATGAATACCATGACCTGACTAAAGACGTGGAACGCATGGAAACGGAAATTGAGCCGGTAACCACTCAGACGGAAGAAGAGTACAAGCTCAAGCGTGTAAATCTGAAAGATAAGCTGTATCGCATGTTGATGAACTGATCGATGACGCAGTCTTAAAAAATGCCCGCCCTGTTGCGGGTATTTTTTTGTCTGCCCAATACTGGGTTTAGGTTGTATATCTTATTTGTACCTACTAGTATGTTTGTAGTCGTCTGATCTGTTGGAGTACATTATGGCCACAACCCGTGATCTGTTGGTAGAGACCATGAAGCAGTTATTGTGGGAGCGTGGTTACGATGCGACCAGCCCAAATTTAGTATTGGAACGCTCAGGCGCAGGGAAGGGCAGTTTTTACCATCACTTTAAAGGTAAAAAAGAGCTGGCGATTGCCGCGATGGAGTCGCGGGCGGATGAGCTTTGTGAGGAGTTTGATCGGCTTGTCGCTGTGCATTCCGATCCCCTGGCTGCAGTTGAGGCCTATATGTGCCTGACCCGCGATGCAGCTACAGGCTGTCGTATAGGACGTATCGTACAAGATCCATCGCTGGAGGATCCCTTGCTGAATGCGCCACTGAAACGTTTCTTTGGCGAACTGCATGGCAAACTCTCCCAGCTGTTTCTTAAGGCGCAGACAGGGGCTCAATTGTCAGATGCCTTGTCGCCTGACCAGCTGGCAACGCTGGCGATTAGCGCGTTGCAGGGGGGCTTTGTCTATGGCCGTGCGGTACAGGACGGTGCGGCGGTGAATGAAGCCACAGAAGGATTCATAATGCTGTTAAATACGCAGCGTTTAGTGAGATAAGCCGATGTGTTACCCCCGCCGCTTGATCAATAAGCGGTGGGTAAGATCATTAAAGCGTGTAGAGACGCACCTGAACGAGTGCGTTTTTTATTACCAAATAACTGTACCTACTGGTATGTACATAATTCTAAAAGATACGAACTTGAGAGGTGTACTATGCAACATAGGTCGATTCAGGCATTCAGCCTGCCGCTGATTTTTGTCGTGATTTACGGTTCAGGTTTTGTTGGGGCCAAGCTCGGGTTGCTCTACAGCGAACCTTTTACCTTCCTGGTGATGCGTTTTGTGTTGGCAGGTGTCCTTTTGGTGGCGGCCGCGTTGCTGCTGGATGCAACATGGCCAAAACGCTGGGGTTGGTTACTGCTCAGTGGATTGTTGATGCAGGGAGTGTTTTCCGCCGGTGTGTTTTATGCGCTCTGGCTTGGCATGAAGCCAGCGGTTTCTGCGCTGATAATCGCTTTGCAACCTCTGTTGGTTGCAGTACTGGCCGGGCCTTATCTCGGAGAGCAAGTCAGTCAACAGCGGTGGGTTGGTTTAGTGATTGGAGTCCTGGGGGTGGCTCTGGTTGTCGCTGATGGATTAGCCGTCGAAGGTATAACACTTACCAATTTGGGCTGGGCGCTGGTTTCTCTGGTGGGACTGGCCGCGGGGCAACTCGTGCAGAAAAAACATTGTGCTCAGATGAATCTATTTAGTGGGGGGGCCATACAGGTATTGGCAACCATACCGCTGTTGTTAATGCTCGGCTGGATATTTGAGACTGGAGACGTTGTTTGGCATCCAGACTTAGCGTTGGCCGTGTTCTGGATGGGCGTGGGCGTTTCGATTGGAGCGCTGAGTGTGCTCTATATCATGTTGCGCAACAGTCAGGCAACGCAGGTAGCGAGTGTGTTCTATGGTGTACCTGTGGTCGCTGCGTTAATGGCCTGGCCGATGTTTGATGAGATCCCCACGCTGATGGATTGGTTTGGGTTTTCCATCGTTGCGTTGGGGATTCTGGTCGCAAATTCTGATCTGTCGCAGCGTTTGGGGCTGTCTCTAAAGATAATCAAAAGACGTTATGAATAACGTATATAAATCAGAGTCCTCCTTTCGTTAGTTTGGCGGGATCCAGTAACCGAGCCAGTTCTTCGCGTGGGATGTCAGTGTGTTCTTCAGCCACATCGATCACCGCGCGTTTCTCTTTGTAGGCTTGTTTTGCGATCTCAGCGGCTTTCAGATAACCAATGATCGGATTTAACGCGGTGACCAGAATGGGATTCTGGTGCAATGCTTCCTTCAACTTGTCTTCGTTCACGGTGAAGCTGGCAATGGCTTTATCCGCCAGTAGGGTGGTGCTGTTGGCCAGTAGCTCGATGCTGTTGAGCAGGTTGTAGGCGATCATTGGGAGCATCACGTTCAGTTCGAAATTGCCGGACTGACCGCCGATGGTGATAGCGGCGTCATTGCCAATCACCTGTGCCGCTGCCATCGCTGCCGCTTCGGGAATCACCGGATTCACTTTACCCGGCATAATCGAGGAGCCCGGTTGTAACGCTTCCAATGAGATCTCGCCAAGACCAGCTAATGGCCCAGAGTTCATCCAGCGTAGGTCATTTGCGATCTTCATGACGGATACCGCTGTTGCTTTCAGCTGCCCTGAGAGCGCTACAGCCGTGTCTTGTGAACCGATCAGCGCAAAGAAGTTGTCTCCGGCGGTGAAGGTTACACCCGTCAACCCACTGAGATTTTGATTAAATACGCGGGCAAAATTCGGGTGGGCGTTGATACCCGTGCCAACAGCGGTGCCGCCCTGTGCCAGTGTCTGTATGGCGGGTTGCAGGGCCTCCAGATGTTGAATGTTCTGGCGAATCTGTGCTGCCCAGCTTAGCAGCGACTGATCCATACGTACCGGCATCGCATCCATCAAATGCGTACGGCCGGTTTTACAGAAGCTTGCGAGTGTTTTGGCTTTAGCTTCAATCGTCATTAACAGATGACGCAATGCAGGCAGGAGTGTGTTGTTCAGTTGCAGTGCTGCGCTGATATGCACGGTACTGGGGATGACATCGTTGCTGCTCTGACCAAAGTTCACGTGATCGTTAGCACTGATCGGTTCGCCGAGTTTTTCGCTGGCGAGACTGGCAATCACTTCGTTGGCATTCATATTGGAGCTGGTACCGGAGCCTGTCTGGAACACATCGACTGGGAAGTGTTGCATCAGATCATCACCTTCCAGCAGTTCGGAACAGACGCTGATGATGGCATCGGTCTGATCCTGAGTCAGGCACTCCAGCTGACTGTTGCTGATGGCAGCGGCGGACTTCACCAAAATAAGTGCGCGAATAAATGCTTCTGGCATCGTCTGCCCGCTGATCGGGAAATTATTGACGGCGCGTTGGGTCTGAGCACCGTACAGCGCATTAATGGGCACTTCCAGTTCACCCATGCTATCCCGTTCAATTCTTGTGCTACTCATAATGTTTCCTTGTACGTTTTGATCGTCGTGAATTACAGGAAGTAGTGGCTGAGGGTCGACAGCTCGTTGTAGAGCCGTCTGACTCGCGCCTTATCTGTTTGAGTACGTGCAAGCCGTTCTATTGCAAAGAGAGGCTTATGAATTTGATCCAGACAGAGTGAGCGCCAATGTTCAGACACATAAGTGTCGCAGAGCGTATTCAGTAGCGTCATATAGGCGCGCATATGAATATTGTGTTGCACTGCTATTGAGGGCTGATTTGCCGCGCGTGCATCGCTCAGTGTCAGATAACGTTCGAGTACGCAGGGGCAGTCGGGGTAATCTCCGTTGCGAACACTGGATTCCAGCACTGGGAAGTCATCAATTTCTATCTGTGTCATTGTTTGCAAATCTAAATAAAAGTGATTATCAATAATATTATTGTATTTTGCTTTAATGGCTGTCAATAGTTCACCGTAATTGGATGAGGCTTGGCTAAACTGTAGTCAGGTTCCTTCGCTTCTGCTTCTTGAACGTTTCAGGTGAGTCAGATGAATACGCAGGTTGATGCCAGGGCCGCAGGGTCTGATGGTGAGCAGCAAAACTACGTTGGTTATTGCCGTCGTTATCTGCCGGAGTTGTTTCGGTTGGAACAGCTGGTATCGGCTCATGCACAGCATCTACAAGTTACTGTTGTCACTCAGGTTGTAAGCGAAAATCAGGTGTTGCCGGTGTATGCGCTCACGTTGGGCAGCAGGGCGGCGGAAGCGCCGGTGATCGCGCTGGTGGGTGGTGTGCATGGTGTTGAGCGTATCGGAAGCCAGATCCTGCTGGTGTTTCTGGAGAATCTATGTCGACGCCTGCAGTGGGATACGGGATTG
>JAGSHA010000068.1 GCA_023954795.1 Oceanospirillaceae bacterium
ACTCTTTGTTGATAACCTGACCAATGTCGATTTTTCCTACCTGCACCCTCACAGGGGGTTGCTGGGAGAGTCCTGGTTGGTCCAGTTGGTGCTGGATGGAAGCCTCAACGATCAGGGTATGATCTGTGATTTTGGTATCGTTAAGAAAGCGGTGAAGCAATGGTTTGATACCTATATCGACCATGCGCTTGTTGTACCGACAGGCATGCCGCGTCTGAGTCATTCTCAGGATGACACCCATACGACGGTGAACTGGTTGTATGCCGATGGTCGGGCACTGAACTGCCGCTCGCCGAAACAAGCGATTGCACTGGTCGGTATCCCGGAAGTGACACCGCATACGCTGGCCGATTGGTGTAATGCCAAGTTGCTGGAGTTGTTTCCGGATGAGGTTAAAGGGTTGTCGATCAGCTTCGTTCCAGAGCGCATCGATGGTGCCAGTTATCACTACAGTCATGGTCTGCAGCAACACGATGGCAACTGTCAGCGTATTGCACACGGTCACCGTTCAGCGCTGGAAATCTATATTGATGATCAGCGTGATGAGCGGCTGGAAGCACAGTGGGCGAAGCGCTTTGAAGATATCTATATCGGCACGCGTGACCATCTGATCAGCGACACTGGCGGTATGCATCATTATGCCTATGCGGCACCTCAAGGCGCGTTTGAGCTTAAGTTGCCCGCCGATGTGTGTTACCTGATCGATACTGAAACGACGGTTGAGTTGATCGCCCGTCATCTTGCGGACCAGATTAAGCGCGACCTGCCGGATGCAGCCGTGATGGTGAAGGCGTTTGAGGGTGTCGGTAAAGGTGCAATTGCCGAAGCCTGATGCTATGTAGACCTACATGGGCAGTGAGTGCTCATTTTATAGCAGGAAAAGGTTCATGCAGGTTAGCCATCTGGATCATCTGGTTCTGACAGTACGTGATATCGAAGCGACGGCTGCGTTTTATGAGGCCGCGTTGGGTATGCAGCGGGTGGAATTTGCAGGTGGACGGGTGGCGTTGTCCTTTGGGCAGCAGAAGATCAACCTACACCAGCTTGGCCGCGAGTTTGAACCTAAAGCGGGCTCTGTTGCGGCGGGCAGCGCTGATCTGTGTTTCATCATTGACGATACACTCGAGCAGGCAGCGCTACATCTGCGCAGCTGTGACATCGAAATTGTCGAAGGTCCTGTTCAACGCACGGGTGCGGTCGGTCCGATACACTCGCTCTATATTCGCGATCCTGATCAGAACCTGATCGAGATCGCCCGCTACCTTTAAAGTACCAAGGTACAGATTTACCTATCTTTACACCTTTGCCGCGTGGTTTCCTGATGGGGGACGATAGAATGGAATCATTATCCGTTTTGTATCTGACTCCCCGGAGATTCACTATGCGCTTGGCGTTATATCTGATCACAGTATCCTTATTTGTCACCGTACTCAGTGGGTGTGCATCGCGTCCTGAGCCTCTGCCCGGCCAACATGTCTTTAGTCTTGATCCTGAGCACCCGCAGCGTTTTTCTTTTACTCAGGAATGGGATATGCCGGAACAGCGTGAGCAATCAGAAGCAACGGCTGTGGACGGTCAGAAGCGAGAGCGTGGGCATCGAAGCGGTCGCGATAGAAAAGCAAAACGCAGAGGTGAAGATCTCATTGAAGATCAGCGTGGCGAGATGAGTCAGCAGTTGCTGTCTGCATTAGATGATGTGCTTCATAGCAGAAACCTTTGTGTCTCCGGTTATCGGGTACTTGATGTACAACGCCAACCCGCACGTATGACGCTGATTGGTGAGTGCAGATAGTCCTTTCTTTGTGAGCGGTCTTAAAAAAGCTGGGGGCCCACAGTGTGAGCACCCCAGGAATGTAAGACAAAAAACACACCCATACTGACCACAGTAGTGAACAGCACATGTCGGGTTAGGTAAGCCAGTCCGATTGCTAAGATCGCACTGATCAAATACGGGTTGGAGACCTGTAGAGATAGCTCTCCCTCGGGTAAAAATACAATGGGGGTCGCAATTGCAGTCAGAATGGCCGGTGCAGCGTAGCTCAGGAACTGCGTTGTACGGGGTCCTAACCGCAGGGGTAGGCGAGGTTCAAGAAACAGATAGCGGCTGATAAAGACCACGAGAGTCATCAGAATGATGGTCAGCCAGATCATGTGCTCGGTCCCTCAGTGCTGGGTGCTGTAACAGGCTCTGAAAAGAGCTGGGCGCTCAATACACCGGCCAGCATACCGAGCACAGAGGCGATCATCAGGCCGGCCTCGATCTGATAAAGCTCACAGGTCACAGAGGTCAGCAACGCCGTGATTACCGCGCAAAGGGTTGAGATCTTCTGGATACCCGGTACGACCAGCGCAATAAACGTTGCGGCTACGGCAAACTCCAGACCGAGAGCATCCATATTCGGGATCTGCTGACCGGCAATAATGCCGGCGGCAGTGGCCATGTTCCATCCCAGGTAAAGGCTCAGCCCACCCCCCAATGCATGCCAGCGATTGAACTGTTCCGGTGGTTTTGTGCCGGTCAGTGCAAACAGCTCGTCGGTTAGCAAAAAACCCAATATCAGGCGCCAGCGTAATGGCAGTTGTTGCATATGCCCGCGCATGCTCATGCCATAGAGAAAGTGTCGGGAGGTGATCAGGAGTGTGGTGATCAGGATAGCCCCAAGGCCGGCTTTACTACCGATCATACCCAGCACCACCAGTTGTACGGCACCGGCAAATACAAAGATCGACATCGCCTGGCCTTCTAAGGCGGTCAGTCCGGATTCAAGGGCAAAGGAACCAGCCAATAAACCCCATGGGATAATCGCCAGTGTCAGCGGCAGGGCGGCACGTAGCCCCAGCATAAAGGCACTTAAACGATAATCCTGTTGGGTTAAAACCTGACTGCTCACGGCAACTCCTCCGAACTTATTGAGAAGTTATGTTAGCGCTGTTATTTAGCGGACGGCTTGCACGCTCTTGCGGTTAACACCGTCAGCATATTGGCCGGGAGTGATGCCAAAGGCTTTCTTGAAGTGGCGGTGCATATGGCTCTGATCGTGAAAACCGGCATCCAGCGCGACATCGCTCAGTTTTAATCCCTGACGGATCAGCTTTTTGACCAGCCTGAGTCGTGTCTGTATTTGATAGGCATGCGGGGGGAGGCCGTAACGACTCTGAAACTGGCGCAATAGATAAAACGGGCTGAGGCCGCAAAGGTTGGCCAGATCTTCCAGTGATACATCGCTGGTGGGTTGATCATCGAGAAAACTTTTGACCAGATCCAGCTGTGGATACGCTTTGCTTTGCTCTTTCAGTTCACTGCGTTGCTGGCCGTGGCGCAGCATCAGTTGCACCATGCTGGTGTACAGCAGGCTTTCCCGCAGCAAGCGGTTATCGGATGTCATCAGCGTATGCAGTGTCATGCGGATGATCTCCGACAGCTGCTTATCCTGTACAACCGGTGATGAGAAATAAGGCGCACCCTTGGCGCTAAGGTCCAGCTCATCGCGAATTTGGGCGAACTGCTCGGGCAGAGGGTAAAGGGCTTTATAGGCCCAGCCTCCTTCAGCGGCAGAGCTGCCATTATGTACATCGTCGGCGTTCACCAGAATGATGCTTTCTTTAGGTGCGATATGATCACCGCCGGTACGGTAAAAACGCTGAGCACCTGATTCCACAACCCCAATGGTGTAGCCCTCATGGGTGTGGTTGGAGAAATTTTGATGTTGGTAACGGGCATCAAGCGTCTCTATGCCACCCAGCTCGTGGGCATAGCGATACTCTGCATGTTCTGTTGTTTTAGCCATTTTGCCCCCGATACCGGCTTCTCGTCAGTGCATCAGGTATTTGACCGGACGGAAGCGCGCTTGGGTTTCATTTTAACCGAATGAGCGCCCTGGTTTTTGTACGAAATTGCGCATCATGGGGATTCGTCATGTGAGAAATTAATGTATTTGTACAAAATTGCTTTCTAGAGGCAAAAAAAACCGCAGCCGAAGCTGCGGTTTTTCAGAACAGGTCAGGGATTAATCGCGCTCAATTGCCAGCGCTGTACCCATACCACCACCGATACACAGGGTAGCCAGACCTTTCTTAGCGTCACGTTTGCCCATCTCGTGGATCAGGCTAACCAGAATACGGCAACCGGATGCACCGATCGGGTGACCCAGAGCGATCGCACCGCCATTAACGTTTACGATATCGGTATTCCAGCCCAGATCTTTGTTCACAGACATCGCCTGTGCAGCAAAGGCTTCATTGGCTTCAACCAGGTCCAGATCGTCTACACCCCAGCCCGCTTTTTCCAGTGCTTTTGTGGTTGCAGTGATTGGGCCGGTGCCCATGATAGTCGGGCAAACACCGGTAGATGCATGTGCTTTGATGCGCGCCAGAACCGGCAGACCCAGTTCAGCTGCTTTTTCTGCAGAACACAGGATAACTGCCGCAGCACCATCATTGATGGTTGATGCGTTACCTGCTGTTACGGAGCCATCTTTTTTGAAGGCCGGGCGCAGTTTACCCAGAGCTTCCGGAGTACAACCAAAGCGAGGCTGTTCGTCGGTGTCGAAAACAACCGGATCGCCTTTACGCTGAGGGATGACCACTGGAATAATTTCGTCTGCAAAACGACCGCCAGTTACAGCAGCTTCCGCTTTATTCTGAGAGGCAGAGGCGAATGTATCCTGCTCTTCACGGGTGAATCCGTATTTTTCAACGATATTCTCAGTGGTGATGCCCATGTGGTAGTCGTTAAACGCATCCCACAGGCCATCTTTAATCATAGTGTCGACCATTTTCCAGTCGCCCATGCGTGCACCGTTACGAGAGTTAGGCAGCACGTGCGGAGACTGGCTCATGTTTTCCTGGCCGCCTGCGATGATGACTTCAGCGTCACCACAACGGATCGCCTGCGCAGCCATCTGCACAGCTTTCAGGCCGGAACCACATACTTTATTGATCGTCAGTGCGGGTACTTCCTGTGGCAAGCCTGCGTTGATAACGGCCTGACGTGCAGGGTTCTGGCCGCAGCCAGCAGCCAGTACCTGGCCAAGAATAACTTCATCGACCTGAGCTGGGTCCAGGTCGATTTTTTCAATCAGGGATTTGAGTACAGTTGCACCCAGATCGGATGCGGAAACTTTGGCCAGAGAGCCGTTGAACGTACCCATAGCGGTACGGCCGGCAGCAACGATAACTACGTCACGCATAGTTTTGCCTCATTATAGAATCGAAAATGATTAAATGATGATAGGGCAGAGAAGTGACCCTTCTATTGCAAAGGGGCGTTGGTACATCCTATTTCCCTGATCCCACCGTTAGCTCTTACTTTTTCTTATTGTTTGAGTACAGTTTTTAGTTGCAGTGCAACATGCCTCGCGTCACAGTCTGTGCGAGCAGGCCCCGCTTTGTCAAGCCGAGCGAATAGGTACGGTAAGTGACCGCCTTTTTACAGTCGGTATATCGTGAGGCATCTGTACGAATCCAAGTACTGCGAATCTCTTGGCGTCGTTAAAATTTAACAGGGGCGATGGACGCTGAACAGGCGACTTATGGCTAGGACAGGTGCTACTGCAGGAGGAGCGATCTAGATAGGAAAGACGGGGGAGAGAAACGGGTATACGCAGGCGCATACACCCGTGACTGAATCCAGCTCAGAGCTCGATTTCAATATTGTCGATCAGACGGGCACCGCCTAGAGGTGCAGCAGCCAGAATGACCAGATGACGGCAGGTTTCATCTGCCGGCAAAAGGTTGCTTGCATCACAGATGTTGTAGAAGTCACGGCTAAAGCCAGCGGCTTCCAGCTTGCCGTACGCTTCAGCTTCCAGTTGTGTGTAGTCTCTGCGTCCGCCCAGAATCTGTGCTTTGCTCTCCTGCAAGGTACGTTGCAGGGTTGGGGCTATCGCCAGCTGCTCTTCTGACAAATAGCCATTACGAGAGCTTAAGGCGAGGCCTTGCTCGTTACGTGCAATCGGTGCGCCCTGAACGTCGACTGGCAAGTAGAGGCTTTCCACCATGCGGCGGATAACCATCAGCTGCTGGAAGTCCTTTTCACCAAATACGGAAACATCGGGCTGGACGATGCCAAACAGCTTGCAAACAACCGTCGCGACACCCTGAAAGTGTCCCGGTCGGCTGGCTCCGCAATGGATGTTAGAGATGCCCGGTACCTCGACCTGAGTCTGGACTTCACGTCCGTTCGGATACATCTCTGCATCGCTGGGTGCGAACAGGTAGTCACAGCCGGCACTGGCCAGCTTTTCCTGATCGGACTTCAGGGTGCGAGGGTAGCTGTCGAGATCTTCGTTGGCGCCAAACTGCAGCGGGTTGACGAAGATGCTGGCCACGACGATATCGCTACAACCATCCGCCTGGCGCACCAGCTGCAGATGACCTTCATGCAGGTTACCCATCGTGGGTACCAGACTGATGCGTTTGCCTTTTGCGCGTTCGGCTTGCAGCGTAGCGCGCAGTTCCTGAATGCTGTGGATCGTTTTCATGTTATTCAAATCCGTGCTCGGGTCCCGGGAAGGTGCCATCGCGTACTGCGTCTGCGTAAGCCTTCAGGGCATCCTGTACAGTGTCGTTTTCTTCCATAAAGTTCTTTACGAACTTTGGACGACGGCCCGGTGTGAGTCCCAGCATGTCATGCAGTACCAGCACCTGAGCGTCAGTATCACTGCCTGCGCCAATGCCGATCACCGGAATATCCACCGCTTCAGTAACTTCGCGAGCGAGCAGCGACGGTACACATTCCAGCAGCAGCATGGAGGCCCCGGATTGTTCCAGCAGTACCGCATCTTCGATCATCTGGCGGGCGCTTTCCCTGTCGCGGCCCTGAACTTTGTAACCCCCCAGCTTATTTACAGCCTGTGGAGTAAGTCCCAGGTGGGCGCATACAGGGATGCCACGTTCTGCCAGCAAGGATACCGTTTCCGCCAGCCATGCCGTGCCTTCAATTTTAATAATGTGGGCACCGGCGGCCATGAGTGCTGCGGCGTTTTCCATCGCCTGTGCTGGCGTTGCATAACTCATGAATGGCAGGTCTGCCATGATCATGCTGCCTTGATTACCGCGTGCTACGCACGCTGTGTGATACGCCATCTCTTCAACACTGACAGGTAGAGTGCTGTCATTGCCCTGAAGGACCATTCCCAACGAGTCGCCAACGAGGATCATCTCGTTGCCGGCTTCACTCACCAGATGGGCGAAACAGGAATCGTATGCGGTCAGCACCGCAAACTTCTCACCCGCTTGTTTACGGGCTGTGAGGGTGTGCAGGGTAATGTTGCTCATAAGAAACTCTTATCCAGTTGTCTCGTTCGGCCGGAATTATACCTACAACCGTTCAAGGCTGCCCATAGGGTATGCGACTAAAAGCTGGCTCAAACTGCGTCTATCTGGCAGAACCAGTTCCGGCGTGATTTCGGCCAGAGGCCAAAGTACAAACGTGCGTTCGCACATAAAGGCATGAGGTACGGTAAGGCGTTCGGTATTAATGACCTGCTTACCGTACAGTAAAAGATCCAGATCAAGGGTGCGTGGACCCCAGTGGCGCTCGCGTATGCGGCGATGCTGTTGTTCAAGACGTTGCAGCTCATCGAGCAGCGCGTGGGGTTCCAGCGTGGTATCCAATGCGGCAACTGCGTTGATAAAGTCTGGCTGGTCTTGAGGGCCTACCGGGTCGGAGCGGTAGATGCTGGAGCGTGTGATCAGTTCACAGTGCTCCAGCGCGGCGAGCTCGTCAAAGGCGTCCATCACTTGTTGGAGAGGGTTTTCAAGGTTGCTCCCCAATCCTATATAGCAGCGTATCGTCTTACTCATCACGAGAGGCGTTGTTTGGTTTCTTTCGGCGACGACGACGCGGTTTCTGACCGTTTCCGGATTCGCGGCTCATCGTTCCACGCTTATCTTCGTT
The DNA here is from genome assembly GCA_023954795.1 of Oceanospirillaceae bacterium. GTDB lineage: Bacteria > Pseudomonadota > Gammaproteobacteria > Pseudomonadales > Balneatricaceae > Pontibacterium. Next base: position 7,901 of record JAGSHA010000068.1, read on the forward strand.
GGCAGACTGGTATTCGGTCCACCAACGGCTCAATCCACCCAGATCTTCACCACTGTTTTCACGTAGCAGCAACAGATCGTATGCGGCACGGAAGCGTGGCTGTTCCATCAGACGCTGTGCACGCTTTCCATCGCGGCGTGGCAGGCGAATCTGCATCTCCCAGATCTCACGGATCGGGGTTGAGAAGCGACGTGGAATGGCTGTGGATTTTACCTGCTGAGAGAGCACCTGGTTAGCGGCTTCATGTAAGGCAGGCAGTGGTGGCATGCGCTGCTCTTTGATCAGCTGCTGCATGCGCTGTTGTACCGGATACCAAAGCAGTGCGGCGAACAGGAAGGCCGGTGTGACGCTTTTACGCTGCGACAGACGGCGATCTGTATTGCGCAGGGCGTTCATGATCAATGTTTCGACCAATTCACCTTGCTCGCCATCCAGCGCTTTTTGAGTCTGTGGGAATAAAGGTTCGAACAGGCTGTGGTGTTGCAGATGTTCGTAAGCCGCTTCCGCATAGCCGGATTGCAACAGTTTCAGGGATTCATCAAACAGGCGTGCTGCAGCGATGTCTTTCAGCAGAGGAGCCAGTTCGCGGATGGGCGCGGCGGTTGCTGGCTCAATCTCAAAGCCGAGTTTGCCGGCAAAACGTGCTGCACGCAGCATGCGAACAGGATCTTCGCGGTAGCGGGCGTCGGGTTCGCCGATCATCCGGATAATACCGTCCTGAATATCCTGATAGCCGTTGGCGAAGTCATGGATGCTGTGATCTTTGACGCAGTAATACAGCGCATTGATCGTGAAATCACGACGCGCGGCGTCTTCTTCGATCGTGCCGTAGACGTTGTCACGGGTGATCATGCCTGATTCGTTCTGGCGGCCGTGTTCACCGTCGCTGTTTTTTGGATGGGAATCATGGCTGGCGCGGAAAGTGGCGACCTCAATCAGATCGCGGCCAAAACGTACGTGAAGCAGTTTAAAGCGGCGTCCAATCAAGCGGGAACGACGAAACAGTTCGTGCGCTTCTTCCGGATTTGCGCTGGTAGCCACATCAAAGTCTTTGGGTTTTTCGCCCTGCAACAGGTCACGAATACACCCGCCCACCAGATAGCCATCGTAACCACCGTCAATGATACGGTAGACGACTTTCATCGCGTTATCGTCGAGATATTTTCGCTGAATCTGATGTTCTGATTCGGGAATGATGCGCAGACCGGTTTCGGTTTGAGCGGAAACGGATTGCCCCGCGTGTGCAGCGCTACCTTTGCTGAATATCGAGCTTATGCGTTTAAGCAGACTTCTAGCCATAGAACACCAAAATTCACCCATAAAACCAAAGTGGCGCATCATACCATTTACGCGACCGCAGTATAAGCTATTCCCTGCCTGCAAGTGTGGTGAACAGATAGTGGTACTGGTAATAGTACTAGGAGTAAGAAGGAGGAGTGGGAGCTGATCGCATCTCAGACAACTACGCTAATCTTAGCTTGTTGTTTTTGTTTCTAAGAGCACTTTCTCGGGACCGTTGATGCTGGTCTACGATCAGCTACAAGCCTCATTATTATTTTTATTCGAGGCGGGGTACCTATCCACTTGCTACCTGTTTTTATTTTTATTGCTGGTGCAGGTTTCTAAGTAAGCATTGTTGTTGTTTTTACATCTAAGTAATAGCAGGTGCCGTGCCAGTTTTTTTAACTTTATGTTTTATAAGGATATTTTATTTTTTCGGTTAAGGATTAACCATTTGATGTGTGGGGTTTGTTACCGTGCTCCCCGTGTGGGGTAACACTTGGTGGGTAGAGAGGTAACACTTTGTGTGTGGGAAGTGTTACCTCAACTGTTACCGAGGTTGTGCGGTGTTACTTTGTTCTCAATATTGAAGCGGGTTAAACCTGTTTATTTCTTTGGTTTACGTGGAATGCCCAGTTTCTGGCGGCGTTCCCACAGACATTTTCGGCTTACGCCAAGTTTCTTCGCCAGTTCGGTTTCGGACATGCAGTCCTGATTTTCCAACACGAACCGTTGAAAATAGTCGTCCAGAGATAAGCCTGCACTGCCCGTATTGTCGCTTACCGCTTTACGTGAGGGCGGAGATGTTTGACTGACATAGTTCTGTTCCAGCGAAGCCAGATCAGGCCCTTCGATATCCAGACCCAGCAGTTCCGTACTGATTTCATTATCGTCAGTCAGGATAACCGCACGCTCAATCGCATTTTCCAACTCACGTACATTGCCTGGCCATTGGTAACGACGCATGGTTTTAATGGCGTGATGGCTGAAGTGCAGAGGGCTTTCACCCATGCGTTTGGCTGTGCTGACCAGTAGCTGGTCAGCGATCTCTATAATGTCATCGCCCCGTTCACGTAACGGCGGTATCCGCAGTTCCATCACATAAAGTCGATAATAGAGGTCTTCACGGAAGTCGCCGCTTTTAGCCAGAGACTTCAGATTACGGTGAGTCGCAGCAATCAGGCGGACATTGACCTTTTTGGACTGCACTGAGCCGACGCGTCGGATCTCACCTTCCTGCAGGAAGCGCAGCAAACGTGCCTGGGCTTCCAGTGGCAGTTCGCCGATCTCGTCCAGAAACAGGCTACCGCCGTCGGCCGCTTCAATCAGACCGTTACGCTGATTATTCGCGCCGGTGAATGCCCCTTTCTCATGACCAAAGAGTTCGGATTCGATCAGGGTTTCCGGGATGGCCGCGCAGTTAACGCAGATCATCGGAGACTTAGATCGGTCACTTTGTTCGTGGATAGCGCGGGCCGCCAGTTCTTTACCTGTACCCGATTCACCCTGAATCAGCACAGTGGCATCGGTTTTCGCGACTTTGTGGATGCGCTTGAACAGATCCTGCATCGGTTGGCAGGAACCGATAATATGGGTTTTTTGCTCGCTGTCGTCCTGGCTTTCAGAGAGTTCCTGAACTGACGCAGCAGTCTGGCGGTGCGCCAGAATATTACGCACAGAGTTCAGCATCTCGTCGTGATCGAACGGTTTGGCGATGTAATCCACCGCGCCCATTTTCATGGCGTCCACGGCGGAGCGCAGGCTGGCGTAGCTGGTCATGATCAACACCGGCACAGAACCGGCTAGCTTGATCAGATCAGTACCCGGCGCACCCGGTAAACGGAGGTCGGTGATGATGAGATTGAAATCGTTCAGGTTGAAGCGTTGGGTGGCTTCATCGACGGACTCGGCGTCCTGAACATTAAAATCGTGTTTTTCCAGCAGTCTGCGCAACGCAGAGCGGATAATCGTTTCGTCTTCAACAATCAGAATTTGGCTCATTGGGTCTACCTTTATCCCATACCTATACCAGTAGAGGAGTGCTCGTCTCCACTATGGAACGGCAATGTGATTACCACGCGAGTGCCTTTATTCTGCTTGTTGTTGGCAGGGCTAATAATCTCAATACTACCATAATGTTCCTCTATTATGTTGTAGACCAGTGGTAAGCCAAGTCCAGTTCCTTTACCCGGGTCCTTCGTGGTAAAGAAAGGTTCGAACAATTTATCCTGACATTCCTGAGGAATACCGGTGCCTTCGTCGGTGACTGCGATCGAAATGGTCTCGCCGCTACTGTCGGCGTCGATCCATATATGGTTGTAATCTTCCGA
>JAGSHA010000453.1 GCA_023954795.1 Oceanospirillaceae bacterium
ATTCGCGTTATGTCTGAGATCAGCCCACAGCAGATTGCTTTTGACCAGCAACATATCTGGCATCCCTACTCCTCAATGATCAATCCACCACCGATGTATCCGGTCGTTTCTGCGGAAGGCGTGCGTCTGACACTGAGCGATGGTAAGCAGCTGATTGATGGCATGGCATCCTGGTGGTCGGTGATTCATGGTTATAACAACCCAACGCTGAACGAAGCCGCCCACCAGTAAATTGATCGGGTTTCTCATGTGATGTTCGGAGGCCTGACCCACGAACCGGCCATAGAGCTGAGCCGAAAGCTGGTCGAAATGACTCCAGCTCCGCTGGACAAAGTTTTTCTGGCCGATTCAGGCTCGGTCGCGGTTGAAGTGGCACTGAAAATGGCGATCCAATACTGGCACGCCCGCGGTCAGGCCAATAAGCACAAACTGATTACGATCCGCAATGGCTATCATGGCGACACCTTTGGAGCTATGTCCGTATGTGACCCGGTCACCGGAATGCATGAAATTTTTTCCGGAATGTTACCGCAGCAGTTCTTTGCACCTGCTCCGCAGATTGGATTTGATGAGCCATGGGATGAAAGCGATATTGCTGAGCTTGCACAGATGCTGGAACAGCATAACGATGAGATCGCTGCGCTGATTCTGGAACCGATTGTTCAAGGCGCCGGCGGCATGCGCTTTTACTCTCCTGAGTATCTGAAACGTGCCCGAGCACTCTGTGATCAATACGATGTACTGCTGATCGCCGATGAAATTGCCACCGGTTTTGGACGTAGCGGAAAGCTATTTGCCTGTGAACACGCAGGGATCACCCCGGATATTATGTGCCTGGGCAAAGCGATCACTGGCGGCTATATGACTCTCGCCGCGACACTCACCACCACCGAGATTGGCGAAACCATCTCTAAAGGTGGAGCTGGTTGCTTTATGCACGGCCCGACGTTTATGGGTAACCCGCTGGCCTGTGCCGTGGCAAATGCCAGCCTGACGTTACTGCAAGAGATGGATTGGCAAAGTGCGGTGCATCGCATTGAAGGCGAGCTAAAGCGCGGACTGGCACCCGCTGCTGATCTGGAAAGTGTCGCCAATGTACGCTGCCTCGGCGCTATTGGCGTCATCGAAATGAAAGAACCGGTGAATACCGCCGACATCCAGTCTCTGTTTATCAAACGGGGGCTCTGGATTCGCCCGTTTGGCAAACTGGTTTACGTGATGCCGCCATACGTTATGTCCAACGAAGATCTGGCCCTGCTGACATCCGGTATGGTTGAGAGTATTCGCGAATACCGGGGTTAATGTCGCACCTGATAACACGACAGTATCCCGCTAGACAGGATGGGCAACACCCAGAATAATCGGCGACACAATGCGCGGAAATTCCGGATGGCGCTCATCCCTGATCGTCTCGAACTGAAAACCGGCCTGCTCAATCGTACGACGGGTATGCCGGTTGAGTTCACAACCACAGGCTAACGTCCGCCAGATCGGATTCAACCGATTCTGCCAGCGCTGTAAGCGCACTGACTGCTCATTCGCGGCCACATGTTCAAAGACCAGTAACTGCCCGCCCGGTTTGAGCACCCGACGCACTTCCCGCATCATCTTTTCCGGATCCGGCACCGTACACAGCACCAGGCAACAGATCACACTGTCGAGTGAGTCATCTGCAAATGGAAGATGATGACCATCCGCACACAACAGGTTGATCTTTTCTGACTGCACCGCAGGCAACCCCAGACGCGCCTGCTCGGCCAATGCCATCACGGGGGTTTCAGGTTCCAATGCCCATAGCCGAACCAACTGATCCGAGTAGAACGGAAAGTTAGCTCCGGTACCTGACCCCAGTTCCAGTACTTCGCCCTGTGCCATTGCGATCAGCTCAGCGCGTTCCTTGTCCATCTTGCCAGACGCCCAGTCCAGCAAGCGGGGAAATATCCATTGTCGATAGGGATTCATAGACCCGGCACGCCTCTTCGCATAACATCGTGTTAACTGATGTTTTATATAAGGATTTATCATGGCACGCATTAAGATCGATATGCCAGAGCATTACACCTTTACGACAGATCTGCCTATCCGTATCAGCGATATTAACTACGGCGGCCACCTCAGCAACGATGCCGTACTCTCAATGGTGCATGAAGCCCGTGTACGCTTTCTGGAAAACTACCACTATACCGAGCTGGATGTGGAAGGCGCAGGCATCATCATGACCGACTCAGCGATTGTGTATAAGTCTGAAGGCTTCTACGGTGATGAGATCCAGATCAGTGTCACCGTTGGCGATTTCAATAAATACGGCTGCGACCTGTTTTATCTGATGTCGAATAAAAAGACCGCGGTGGAAGTTGCTCACGCTAAAACGGGTATCGTGTTCTTTGATTATGACCAGCGCAAAGTGATCAGTGTCCCTGAAGGCTTTCGCGCGAAGATGGAGAAAGACGCCTGATCAGTTAATCGATTAGGTCTTCCCCACTAAAAAGGGCTGCCTATTCGCAGCCCTTTTTATCTTCTGTTTTACGCCTCACTAGAAACCCGGAATACCAATCGGGCCCGGCAGGTCAGGGATGGGGGAACACCCCGCCAACGTAACAACAGCAACCAACAGACACAGATAGTTCAGGCGGGACACAACAGCGATACCTTTTGCTCAGCACGTGGAGACTTCATTTCAGAGGGCGCTGATGGTAGCACAGCCATACGCGTCAGTTCGCCGACAGTTTGAACGCCACAGGGATCACCAGTGTTAATTGGCTGCGTTCCAGCTCAACAGGTATCGGGTTGAACGGCGCCGCCCG
>JAGSHA010000493.1 GCA_023954795.1 Oceanospirillaceae bacterium
AACGTGAGCACTGGTTGCTGTCAGTGATCAAAGCGCAGCCGACGACGGCCTTTATTCGTCGCGCCAAGCGGCGCACAGCGATGGGGAATGGCTATTCGGAGCTGACGATTGGCGATCGGTGCCGTATGCCCGAGGACTACGAAGCCGCAGTCATGTTTGATGATTACAGTATGCCGGGACGTGGTACGCGACAAACCCTGACCATCGGTACCTGTCTGGCACCAGTGAAACTGAAGATGCTGGTGGCGGCTGAACTGGGTGAATGCTCACAAGGGGAGATTATCTGGAAAGCTCGGCAGCTCAGTGTTGAACAGCAACGTGTTTATGTTGAACGGATCATCGGTAGTGAAGTACTGATACCTGAAGGTGATGCCGCACGTCAGGCGTTGGTCGGTTTGATTCTGCGTGGCAGTGTTATGTCTGGTGTGGCAGAGCAGCTTCGTAAAGATCTCGCCGCCTGGTCACTGTTTGTTGCGCTGGGTGAGGCTGATGATCCTAAAGCGGTGACACCTGAGGCAGAAGAGTGGCTGAGCGAACAGTTGGCGCTGCTCGGGGTCGAAACAGCAGAAGACATCTCGCTTATCGAGCCAGATGATCTGGTGTTTGAGGGTATTCCTCAGTGGCAGCGGGCGGCGTTTGATGAGAAATATCCGGCGCAGTTGCTGCTCGGTGATCTACGGCTGAAAGTGCACTACGATGTAAGAAGGAAACAAGTGACATTGGAAAAGCTAACCGGTACGCGTAAGGACGATCCCAAACGTTGGGAGTTGCCTGTGTTGTCGGGATGGAAAATTCGTTATAAGAAAGCCAGCCGGGTGGTTGATATTCGCTGAGTCTGGCTTTTAAACGTAGTGAGGCTATTCAGATGTATTACTTTGCCTACGGTTCAAATATGTCTCTTAAGCGTCTGCAAGCCAGGGTGCCCAGTGCTGTGCCGCTATGTTCGGCTACGTTAACCCATTATCAATTGCGGTTTCATAAGCGAGGCAAGGATCTGTCCGCAAAAGCGGATGCACACTTTACCGGTCGTCCTGAGGATAAGGTGATGGGTGTGTTATACAGCATGGATCCGGTGGAAAAACCGTATCTCGATAATGCTGAAGGCGCAGGGTTTGGTTACGACTGCATCGGGGTTGAGTTGGGGCTTAAAGATGGGCAGCATCAGTCTGCATTGACGTATGTTGCACTGCATATCGATCGGAGTATGAGGCCCTATCGATGGTATAAACAGCACGTCGTTCAAGGTGCACTCGAAGCAGGTCTGCCGGATGATTATCTTGCACTGATCCATGATGTTTCCGCCATCGATGACCCGGATGCCGAGCGTCATCTGCATGAAACCAGTATTTATCGGAGTGCATAACCACGATCTGCCTGCCAGTTGGCAGCAGCGAAAAAGCAGATCGTTAGTGTTGTCTGATCAGGTGAGTTGATAGATCAGCGTAGAGACAAAACCGAACATAAACATGCAGGCAGAAACAGTGAGGTAAGCAAAGCCGAGCTTACGCAACAGAGGAAGGGTATTCGTCAGTTTGTGTATTGTTGCTTTCATAATACAGCTCTTTAATGCTCCAAAGACGCACCGGATGAAGTTGACTAGCATCGTTATTCAAAGAACTTAAGATTGTATGAAAAATGTACAGGTTCGGCAATCGGAAGGAAGTACCATTTTGAATAATCATTCCTAATTATCCTTAGGTGAAAGCCCGTCTTCCTTCTTCGATTCCTTTAAGCTGCGGTAGTAAGGTATCTTGATTAACTGCTCCGCACCGATAAAGCAGACAGAGACCAGTAGCATCAATATGACTGTATTACGGTCCGCCAATGATGGGTAAATTGTGGCGGGATCATCGGAAAATAGCGCATATAGTGAAAGCCCAAGTATCAGAGCGCCAGCCGTGCCAATGCGTTTTGCGACACGGATTTTCTTGGGTTCGGCAGATCTCTTCATCATGGGCTCCGGTAGTAAGAATGCGGGCAAAGGATAGCATGATTCAACGACCATGGGCTTTTACTGCAGGGTGTACCTGTAGGTGGGATTCGACTAAGCTAAAACGAAATTGGACGACCTGAAGGGCGAAAAT
>JAGSHA010000023.1 GCA_023954795.1 Oceanospirillaceae bacterium
CAGCGTCTGCGAGAAGGGGTTACGCGTCTGCCACCTATGGCTGCGCTGGGTCGGGTGTTTCAGCGTGATGAAAATGAGGCGGTGGATAGTGCGAGAGAGGTTGGCTATCTCATGGCTGCGGAATTGCGGCTGTTAGATGTTGATGTCAGTTTTGCGCCTGTGCTGGATGTGGATTACGGCCGTAATAGCGTGATTGGCGATCGGGCGTTTGCGTGTGATGCGCAGCAGATATCTGCGCTGGCGGCGGCTTTTATTGCCGGGATGCGCGAAGCGGGTATGGCTGCCGCGGGGAAGCACTTTCCAGGGCATGGTTGGGCGGATGCGGATACGCATCATAAAGATGCACTGGACAATCGGTCTTTTGATGAAATTTGGCAGCAGGATCTTGTCCCGTTTCGGGCGCTGATAGCGGGTGGCATGGAAGGGATTATGCCAGCACATGTACTTTATTCAGGGTGTTCGGATATGCCTGCAGGCTTTTCTGATTTCTGGTTGCGGCAAGTGCTGCGCGAGAAGTTGGGATTTGATGGCGTAATTTTCAGTGATGATCTGTCGATGAAGGCTGCTCATACCGCGGGTGGCTATCGTCAGCGCGCTGAGGCAGCGTTGGTTGCGGGTTGTAATGTGCTGTTGCCGTGTAATAACCGTGAGGGGGCTCTGGAAGTGTTGGCCTATCTTGAAGAGCAGGATTGTGCCCCGGTTGTCTCGCTGAAGCAGATGCGAGGTCGGCAGTTTTCAGCTGATGTTGATCGTATGAGGCATGGCGCTGAGTTGTGTCAATCGCTCTGGTCGGAGGTTGAGCGTGGCTGATTGGTTGTCGGATTGGGTGGCGTCGTTTAATTGGGTAGATCCGCAGTTCGCATGGGTTGTGGTGCTGTCTCTTGTCTTGAGTTTGACGTTGATTGCGCATGTCTGTGTGGGGTGGTTGTTATCTCATCTGCGTCGTCAGGCGTGTAAGACTGAGCTGCTTTGGGATGATGCAGTGATCGCTGCTGCACGAGCGCCGCTCATGTTGCTTGTCTGGATGATAGGTATTGTCACCGGTTTGCAGATTGCGGTGAGTAACGGTGATCTCGTATTGCCTGAGTCAGTATCAACCGTGCGTAAGCTTATGTTGATTGTGGCGCTTAGTTGGTTTGTGGTCCGTTTTATCGGTCAGATTGAGTTGGTGTTGGTGCAGGCCGGTGCTAAACGCAAGGCAATGGATGTAACAACCGTGCGTGCGTTGGGGCGGCTGTCACGGTTGACTGTCTTGGTGTTGGCTGTGTTAATCGTGTTGCAGAATCTGGGGATTAGCGTTTCCGGTATTCTGGCCTTTGGCGGGATCGGTGGTCTTGCCGTAGGTTTTGCAGCGAAGGATCTGTTGGCAAACTTCTTTGGTGGTCTGATGATCTATCTGGATCGGCCGTTCAAAGTGGGAGATTGGATTCGCTCGCCTGATCAGGAAATTGAGGGCGTAGTGGAGGATATCGGTTGGCGTCAGACGCGTATCCGTACCTTTAGCAAGCGCCCGCTATATGTGCCCAATGCTACGTTTGCCAATATCTCAGTGGAAAACCCTTCGCGTATGACCAATCGCCGTATCTATGAGTACATCGGTGTGCGATACGGTGATGCCCGGCAAGTGCAGTTGATTATCGAGAATGTCAGGCAGATGTTGCAGGATCATCCTGATATTGATACCAATCAGACACTGATCGTTAATCTGGATCGCTTTGGGCCATCGTCGTTGGATTTCTTTATCTATACGTTTACCAAGACGACTGACTGGGTTGCGTATCACGGTATCAAGCAAGATGTAATGATGAGAGTGATGGGTATTGTTGAGCAGGAAGGGGCGGAGTTTGCGTTCCCTACAACGACGCTGCATATTGCTGAGTTGCCGCCAGATGGCGTGAGAGATCTTCGTGTATAAACAAAAAGGCACCCGTGGGTGCCTTTTTTGTGGCTGATTAGCGCTTGGCGTTGTCGGTTGTTTCTACCGGTAGCATCAAAACCAGAACGCCCATAAGTGGGTGGTCGAGGTAATGCACTTCTTCAGAGCGCATGCGTCGTCCCTGTTTCATATTGATCGTCAGGAATTCCGGGACATTCAGAAAGCTGGTGCTTAGCGGCGTCACTGTTGATATTCCGCTATCCTCGCTGGCAACGGAGCTGGTGCTTTGAGGGTTGTCTGTGCTGCTTGTCAGAGGCTGGTCGCCGGCATTTAGGAAGTCGCGCAGCAGGTTTGACTCGCTGCTAGAGAGTTTGCGGCTGTGGTAAAGATCAGGCTTGAAGTGAAGGTAGCGGCCACGATCAACGGTAATGTAGCCTTCTAGCTCATACATCCCATTATCGAGAATCTGTCCTGCTCTAATGTGAATAGGGCGTGCTTTCTTCTGTTTTTCTACAGGTTGCAGCCAGCCTGCGTGATATAGCACGCGGTACGAGTGGTAGCGCGCAATTCGTTTCTTCTCGTCATTGAATAAAAGAGATGAAGTCGGCAGGAGTTCGTAGGCATCAAACGTAGAGCTGCTGTTGTGCAGCGGTGGGCGCAACTTTATTGCGTTTCGCTGGTGATTAACATCCAGGCCTTGTGGCCAGAATTCGTCATCCAGTACGCTTGGGTCCTCGTTAGCAAACACGAGGACCTCTACTTGATACCATGGGGTATCTTCAGCCGTTGCGGTCAGAGCAAAAGCAACTAAGCACAGGCTGGTGGCTATTTTCTGAAATATATTCATGACTCTTTGACCGCCAATTCCTTCAGCAGTTTTTCAATTGTTTGAAAGCGTTGTTCCGATTTTTCGCTGGATATGGAAAAACGAAGTCGGTCCGCGCCCTCAAGTTTATACTTTTGTGGTTGATTTTGAACCATTTTTACCAAAGTCAGTGGATCTACTTTAGGTTCAGAGCCAAACTCAATCCGGCCGCCTTTTTCATGAGCATCGATTTTTTCGATCTCCATGGCGTCGGCGGATAGCTTTAGTTTAGTCAGTCGTAGCAGATTTTGTGTGGCTTCTGGTAGAAGACCGAAACGATCGATCATTTCTATCTGCAGCTCTTTGAGTGCTTTTTCACTCTCTGCGTTAGATATACGTTTGTACATTATCAGGCGATTGTGCACATCAGGAAGATAGTCATCAGGAATCAGTGCCGGAATACGGAGGTTGATTTCTGCACCGTGTTTTAGGGGTTGGTCGAGGTTCGGTGTTTTGCCTTCCTTGATGGCGCTAACGGCTTGTTCGAGCATCTCCATAAAGAGTGTGAAGCCAACGGTTTGCATCTGGCCGCTCTGGTCTTCGCCTAGTAGTTCGCCAGCTCCCCTGATTTCAAGGTCGTGAGTCGCTAGTGTAAAACCTGCGCCGAGATCGTCGGCGGAGGCAATGGCTTCCAGTCGCTTGGTTGCATCGGTGGTGATCGCTTTCGGGTGTGGCGTCAGCAGGTAAGCGTAGGCCTGATGGTGCGAACGGCCTACACGTCCGCGCAGCTGATGCAATTGGGCCAGGCCAAATTTGTCTGCGCGGTCGATGATGATCGTGTTGGCATTGGGTATATCGATACCGGTTTCGATAATGGTGGTGCAGACAAGTACGTTATGGCGCTTATGGTAGAAGTCGGACATGACCTGTTCCAGCTCGCGCTCGCGCATCTGGCCGTGTCCAATGCCGATGCGCGCCTCTGGAATCATCTCAGTCAGCTCGGCTGCGGTTTTCTCGATGGATTTTACTTCGTTATGTAGGTAATACACCTGGCCGCCGCGCAGCAGTTCTCGGAGTATGGCTTCTTTTACCGTGGACGGGTCGTTCTGGCTGACAAAGGTTTTGACCGAAAGGCGACGTGCGGGCGGTGTCGCGATAATTGAGAGGTCGCGGATGCCGGACATGGCCATGTTCAGTGTGCGCGGGATAGGTGTGGCTGTCAGAGTCAGTATGTCGACTTCCGAGCGCAGTGATTTGAGGCGCTCTTTTTGCTGTACGCCAAAACGGTGTTCTTCATCAATGATGAGCAGTCCGAGATTCTTAAACTTGATGTCGCCCTGAATCAGTTTGTGGGTGCCTACGATAATGTCTGCTTGGCCTTTCTCCAGTTTTTCGATGATGGCGCTCTGTTGTTTGCCGGTGCGGAAGCGTGAAATTAGCTCGACATTGACGGGCCAGTCCGCAAAGCGGTCGGCGAAGTTCTGGTAGTGTTGTTGCGCCAATAGGGTGGTGGGAACCAAGATGGCGACTTGCTTTCCGCTCTGGCAGGCCATGAAGGCTGCGCGCATGGCAACTTCCGTCTTGCCAAAGCCTACATCACCGCACACGAGGCGATCCATGGGCTGCGGTGAGGTCATATCTCTGATTACTGCGTCAATCGCATTGGCCTGATCGGGGGTCTCTTCAAAAGGGAAGGAGGCTGAAAAGTGCCGGTAGTCCTGATCAGGGTTGCTGAAGCTGAAGCCTTTGCGCGCGGCGCGGCGAGCGTAAATATCCAGGAGTTCGGCAGCGGCGTCCCGCGCTTTTTCCGCCGCTTTCTGTTTGGCTTTGCTCCATTGTTCTGCGCCCAATTTGTGGAGTGGGGCGAATTCGTCGCTGGCACCGGTGTAGCGGCTGATCAAATGCAGTGACGACACAGGCACATATAGCTTGGCGCTGTTCAGGTATTCCAGTGTCAGGAATTCATTGGTCTGGCCTTCCAGAGCAATCGTCTGAAGCCCTTGGTAGCGGCCGACACCGTGATCAAGATGTACAACGGGTGCGCCGATATTAAGTTCAGACAGGTTTTTGATGACCTGGTCGGCTTGTTCTTTCTCTCGTGAGCGGCGTCGGCGTTGAAATACCTGGCGTCCAAAAAGCTGTGTTTCAGTAATGAGGTGAGCCTGTCCCGGCAGGGAGAGACCGCGGTCGAGTGGTACGGTGGTTATTGCAATTTCGGCATCGCCGTCGACAAAGTCTTGCCAGCTGTTTACGAGGGTGGGTTTTAGGTTGATGCGATCAAGCAGCTCTAAAAGCGCTTCGCGACGCCCGGCAGATTCAGCGCAAAACAGAACGGGTCCGTCGCGTTCAACAAGAAAACCTTCCAGCGCGGTAAGTGGTCTTGTCGCTTGTGCATCGACCGGAAGTTCGGGTGGCTCTGTGCATGCAAGGTTGATTCGTCCTGCTTTTTTTTCAAGGCTGTTGTGAGTTGCGTGTAGGCGGCCGTATTGCTTCAGTTGGCTAAAGAGTTGGTCGCTACTCAGGAAAAGCTTTTCTGGGCCCATGATCGGGTGGGTAATGTCATAGCGTCGCTGTTCGTAACGAGCCTGGGCATCTTCCCAGAATTGGGTGCCTGCATTTTCAAGGTCTGGATCGACGATGATTTGTGTATCTTTCGGCAGGTAGTCAAACAGCGTGTTGGTGGTTTCAAAAAATAGCGGCTGATAATACTCAATTCCGGGCGGGGTCAGGCCATTGCTGACATCCTGATAGATGGGGCACGCGCGGTAGTCAACGTCGAATAGTTCGCGCCAGCGTTGTTTGAAGCCTTTGATGGCCGTGTCATCAAATGGAAACTCTTTGGCTGGAAGTAAGCGAACCTGTGTAATTTGGTCGATCGAGCGTTGGGTATCTGGGTCGAACGTACGTAATGTTTCAATTTCGTCGTCGAACAATTCGATGCGGTAGGGCGCGTTGCTGCCCATCGGATAGATATCAATAATTGAGCCACGAATCGCAAATTCGCCGTGTTCTAGTACGGTTTCCACTGCGTGGTAGCCAGCATCGGACAGTTGTTGTCTGAGTCGGATGGGGTCTAGAGTCTGGCCTTCGTCGAGTACAAGGCTATTGCCTGCCAAAAACGACGGTGGTGCAAGGCGATGCATCAGGGTGCTGGCAGGGACGATTAATACACCCTGTTTCAGGCTAGGGAGTCTGTTTAGCGTAGCGATTCGCTGAGAAATAATGTCCTGATGCGGTGAAAACACGTCATAGGGCAAAGTTTCCCAGTCTGGAAAGCTCAAAATGAGCTCAGAGGAACCAATAAAAAAGCTGAGTTCGTTCTGTAAACGTTCCGCCTCGTCACTGTTGTTGGTGATGACGAGGGTCAATGCGCTGTGCTTTTGTGCTGCGGTCGCTATCAGTAATCCACGCGCCGCGCCGGTGACTTGGCCTATTCGTTTTATGTCGCCAGCGCCCGTAGGCAATGAAAATGTCAGATCCAACAACGTCCCAGACTCCTTATGCAGCGGTATTTTGGGGCGGATAAGTGTACCTGTTCAGCGTCGCTATCGAAACAAGTGGGCAGGATCGTGCGAAAGTATATTAATTGGGGGTTTGCTCGCAGGTGCGGAAAATAGGATAATGTGCGCATTAATTTTTGAGCGTTGAAGTTAACTGGAGTTGCCTGTGAGCCAAGAAAAAGTATTCGCTGATTGGAAAGAACGCGAAGCTAAAGCTGAAGCGATGGTGCCGCTGATCGGTGGTCTGTATCGTGATAACAACATCGAATCTTCTGTTTTTGGTCGTCTGATCATTAAACGTTCCGTGATTGATATTTTGAAAGCGCATCGTTTTGCGCGTCAGGTTGAAGATCAGGAAGTGACAGTTCACGATACTTATCCTGTACTGGCATCTGTTCAGGCAATGGGTATTAAGAACGCGCACATTGATGCGGGTAAGCTGGCTGTTAAGTTCCGTGAAGAAGCGAACGGTCGTGATCTGGAAGCCTTCCTGAAAGATGAGCTGGCTGAAGCGGTTGAAGGTACCGAACGTGAAGGTACTGATATCGTACTGTACGGCTTTGGCCGTATCGGTCGTCTTCTGGCGCGCCTGCTGATCGAACGTACCGGTGGCGGTCAGGCATTGCGTTTGCGTGCGATTGTTGTACGTAAAGGTAATGCTGCAAATGATCTGGAAAAGCGTGCGAGCCTGCTACGTCGCGATTCTGTTCACGGTTCCTTCAAAGGTACTATCCAGGTTGACGAAGAAAACCACGCACTGATCGCAAACGGCAACATGATCAAGGTGATCACTGCTGACGCGCCAGACACTATCGATTACACCGCGTACGGCATTAACAATGCTGTCGTTATCGATAACACTGGTAAGTGGCGTGATGAAGATGGTCTGTCTCTGCATACACGTGCGAAAGGTGTTTCCCGTGTTGTTCTGACTGCGCCGGGTAAAGGCATCAAGAACATCGTAATGGGTGTTAACGATGGCGATATCGCTGCTGATGATAAGATCCTGTCCGCTGCATCTTGTACTACCAATGCGATCACGCCAGTGCTGAAAGTGCTGAGCGACACCTATGGTGTTGAAAATGGTCACGTTGAAACTGTTCATGCTTACACCAATGACCAGAACCTGATCGATAACTACCACAAAGGTGATCGTCGTGGTCGTGCGGCAGGTCTGAACATGGTTCTGACTGAAACCGGTGCGGCTAAAGCTGTCTCTAAGGCATTGCCTGAGATGGAAGGCAAGCTGACTGGTAACGCGATCCGTGTACCTACGCCAAACGTTTCTATGGCTATTCTGAACCTGAACCTGGGTTCTGAAACCAATAAAGACGAACTGAATGCAACACTGCGTGAAGCGGCGCTGCACGGTGCTCTGCAGAAGCAGATCGATTACAGCAACTCTCCTGAAGCTGTATCCAGCGATTTCGTTGGTTCTCGTGCTGCGGGTGTTGTTGATGCTCTGGCTACCATTGCTGACGATAAGCGTTGCGTACTGTACGTATGGTACGACAACGAGTTCGGTTACAGCTGTCAGGTTATTCGTATGGTTCAGAAGATGGCTGCTTGCACGTTGCCTGCGTTCCCTAGCGCAAAATAAGTCTTTCTTTCTTCTGACAAAAGGTCGCTCATGTAGCGGCCTTTTTTGTTATCAAATGCTTTATATTCTTAATAATTATAAGCATATGAAATATCCATCTATCTGACTTGTACGAATGGTGAACGAAAGCAGAAGGATAAAAAACAGGGTTTGTAGAAAAAGGACATGCCGCTCAGGTATACTTATTCGGATTTTTGGGTTGGGTTTGCTTCGTTTCGATAACAACTTAAAAGCATGTTTTTTTGCAGGCGGGGACAGCTGTGCGAAAACTGCACAAAGTGAAACGGGGTTCCTGAAAACTATAACGTGATTGGGTGAGGCGAATGATCAAGATCAAACAAGGTCTAGATCTACCGATTACGGGCGCACCGGAGCAGACTATTTCTGGCTCCCCGGAAGTGCGTTCGGTCGCCGTGATTGGCTCTGATTATGTCGGCATGAAGCCGACGATGGCCGTCAAGGTAGGAGATCGAGTAAAACTCGGTCAAGTGATCTTTTCCGACAAGAAGACAGAAGGTGTTAAATACACCGCGCCTGGAGCAGGCGTTGTCAAAGAAATTAACCGTGGCGAACGCCGTGTATTGCAGTCTGTTGTTATCGAATTGGATGACAACGAAGAAGCAATCGAGTTTGCGAAATACGAAGCGTCTCAGTTGGAGACTCTGACCACCGAACAGGTGCAAGAGAATCTGCTTGAGTCAGGTATGTGGACCGCTTTGCGGACACGTCCTTTCAGCCGAGTGCCACAGCCGGGTACAACCGCGCATTCTGTATTTGTTACTGCGATGGATACCAATCCATTGGCAGCCGATCCAGCGATCTTTATCGCTGAGCAGAGTGAAGCGTTTGTTAATGGCTTAAAAGTGCTGCGTAAGCTGGCAGATAATAATGTTTATCTGTGTAAGGCGCCTGGTGCAAATATCCCTACCACTGATGGTGTGACTGTAGAAGAGTTCGATGGTCCTCACCCAGCAGGTAATGCGGGAACGCACATTCACTTCCTCGAACCGGTCTCTCAAACTAAGACAGTTTGGACTATCGGTTATCAGGATGTGATCGCAGTGGGTCATCTGTTTACTTCCGGTCGTATTTT
This sequence comes from Oceanospirillaceae bacterium, assembly GCA_023954795.1. Lineage (GTDB taxonomy): Bacteria > Pseudomonadota > Gammaproteobacteria > Pseudomonadales > Balneatricaceae > Pontibacterium. Next base: position 8,875 of record JAGSHA010000023.1, read on the forward strand.
TACTGATCGCGTTGTCGCTCTGGGTGGTCCTATGGCGTATCGCGCAGGTCTGTTGCGTGCGCGTATGGGGGCTAATCTGGATGATTTGCTGGTAGGCATCACTAAAGGTGATAACAACCGTGTGATCAGTGGTTCTGTATGGAATGGTCGCGCAGCGGGCGGTGCTTTCGGGTATCTCGGTCGTTATGCGAATCAGATTTCTGTGCTTGAAGAAGGCGATGAGCGTGAATTTATTGGCTGGCTGTTGCCGGGGTCGAATAAGTTTTCCGTTCTGAATGTCTTCACCTCTTTCCTGAATCGTGGCAGTAAGAAGTTTGACTTCACCACGACTACTCATGGCTCTGAACGTGCGATGGTGCCTGTAGGCCAGTTCGAAGAGATGATGCCACTGGATATCCTGCCAACTCAGTTGTTGCGTGCGCTGGTAACCGGCGACATTGTGACTGCCATGCAGTTGGGCTGTCTGGAACTCGATGAAGAAGATCTTGCTCTCTGTACTTTTGCCTGTCCGGGTAAGTATGAGTATGGCCCGATCCTGCGCGATAACCTGACACGTATCGAGAAGGAGGCCTGATCATATGAAGAGCCTAAGAAACGTTCTTGATAAAATGGAGCCGCATTTCCATAAAGGCGGCAAATACGAAAACTGGTACGCGCTGTATGAAGCAGCGGATACTATTTTCTACACACCAGGTCAGGTGACTAAGACAGCGGCTCACGTACGTGATGCGGTTGATCTGAAGCGCATGATGATTCTGGTATGGATGTGTACATTCCCTGCAGTATTCATGGGTATGTATAACGTTGGTTTGCAGGCGAACACTGCAATGGCATCTCTGGGTTTGACGGAAGCGTCTACCTGGCAGGGTGCAATCGCGGGTGCGCTCACCAGCTTTGATCCAAATTCAATATGGGATAACGTGATTCACGGTGCTGCCTATTGGCTGCCGATCTACATTGTGACCTTTGTAGTGGGCGGTTTCTGGGAAGTGCTGTTTGCGATGAAACGCGGTCACGAAGTTAACGAAGGTTTCTTTGTTACTTCTATCCTGTTCTGTCTGATCCTTCCTCCTACTGTTCCTCTCTGGCAGGTTGCACTGGGCATTAGCTTCGGTGTGGTTGTTGGTAAAGAGGTATTTGGTGGTACTGGTAAGAACTTCCTTAACCCTGCTTTGACAGGTCGTGCCTTCCTCTTCTTCGCATATCCTGCGCAGATGTCTGGTGATGCGATCTGGACTGCTGTAGACGGTTTCTCCGGCGCTACGCCGTTGGGTCTGGCTGCATTGGGCGGTGTTGATGCGATCCTTGCACAGAGCATTACTTGGTTCGATGCGTTCATCGGTACGATTCCGGGTTCTGTAGGTGAAGTATCCACGCTGGCGATAGCGATGGGTGGTGCGGTTCTATTGATAGCTAAAGTGGCCGCATGGCGGATCGTAGCCGGTGTAATGCTGGGTATGGTTGCGATGTCTACGCTGCTGAATATCATCGGTTCCGATACTAACCCAATGTTCTCTATGCCGTTCTACTGGCATCTGGTGCTGGGTGGCTTTGCATTCGGTATGTTCTTCATGGCAACCGATCCGGTATCTGCATCCATGACGAACAAAGGTAAATGGTACTTCGGTGCTTTGATCGGTGTGATGGTTGTACTGATTCGTGTGGTTAACCCGGCGTTCCCAGAGGGAATGATGCTGGCGATTCTGTTCGCGAACCTGTTTGCACCGCTGATCGATAACTTTGTTGTTCAGGCGAATATTAAACGGAGGATGGCACGCAATGTCGGCTAATAAAGACACAATCGGTAAAACAATTACCGTTACAGTTCTGCTGTGCGTAGTCTGCTCCGTTATCGTATCCGCAGCGGCAGTACTGCTGAAACCGATTCAGGTCGCGAACAAAGAGCTTGACCGTAAAAGTAACATTCTGGCCGCTGCGAATATCGATTACGCAGGTCAGGACGTTATCAAGCTGTTTGATGAGCGTATCAAGACCAAAATCGTTGATATGGAAACCGGTAAGTACACAGACGCAGTTGATGCGGCAACTTACGATGCTAACAAAGCAGCGAAAGATCCTGCCCTGTCTGTAAAACTGGACCGTTCGACTGACATCGCGTCTATCAAGCGTCAGGCTAAATACATGCCTGTCTATATGGTAGAAAAAGATGGCCAGATCGAGAAGGTTGTACTGCCAGTACATGGTTACGGTCTCTGGTCTACCTTGTACGGTTTCCTGGCACTGGAAGGTGACCTGAACACTGTCATTGGTCTGGGTTTCTACGCACACGCGGAAACGCCTGGACTGGGTGGTGAGGTTGATAACCCTAAGTGGAAAGCTCTGTGGCCGGGTAAGAAGGTATACCCAGAGGGTTCTACCGAACCTAAGCTGGGCCTGATCAAGGGTTCTGCGATTCCGGGTGCGCCGGGTGCTGAGCACCAGATTGATGGCCTGGCTGGTGCGACGCTAACCAGTATTGGTGTTACAAATCTGGTTCAATTCTGGATGGGCGAGAACGGTTACGCGACCTTCCTGGCCAACCTGAAAGCAGGGGAGGTGTAAACCATGTCTGCATCTAAAGAAGTTCTGTTAAATCCGGTTGGACGAAACAACCCGATTGCGCTGCAGATTCTGGGTGTCTGCTCCGCTCTTGCGGTAACTTCCAACCTGAATACTGCAATGGTTATGACGCTGGCGGTAATTGCCGTAACTGCGTTTTCTAACCTGTTTGTATCTATCATCCGTAACCATATCCCAAGCAATATTCGAATCATCTGTCAGATGACGATCATTGCTTCTCTGGTAATCGTGGTGGATCAGATCCTGAAAGCATACGCTTACGATGTATCTAAGCAGCTTTCTGTATTCGTTGGTTTGATCATTACCAACTGTATCGTAATGGGTCGTGCAGAAGCATTTGCTATGCAGAACCCACCGGGTATCTCCTTTATGGACGGTATCGGTAACGGTCTGGGTTACGGTGCGGTACTGATCTTTGTCGCTTTCTTCCGTGAGCTGTTTGGTTCCGGTAGTCTGTTTGGTATCGAGATCCTGCCTCTGGTCAACAACGGTGGTTGGTATCAGGCAAACGGTATGATGTTGCTGCCTCCATCTGCATTCTTCCTGATTGGTGCGTTCATCTGGATTCTGCGTACTTGGGATAAATCTCAGGTTGAGAAACCAGATTTCGAACTGGCTAAAAACACTAAGAAGGAGGCTGCGTAAATGGAACAGTATATCAGCCTTGCTATTAAGGCGATCTTCGTTGAAAACATGGCGCTGGCCTTCTTCCTGGGCATGTGTACCTTCTTGGCGATTTCCAAGAAAGTGCAGACTGCTTTTGGTCTGGGTATCGCAGTAATCGTTGTATTGGCGATTACGACGCCGGTAAACAACCTGATCTTTAACCTCCTTCTTAGAGAAGGCGCTCTGGCGTGGGCGGGTTACCCTGAAGTTGATTTGAGCTTCCTGGGTTACATCTCCTACATCGGTGTAATCGCTGCGATGGTACAGATCCTGGAGATGTTCCTGGATAAGTATGTTCCGGTGCTTTACAACTCCCTGGGTGTATTCCTGCCTCTGATCACCGTCAACTGTGCAATTATGGGTGCGGCCCTGTTCATGGTTGAGCGTGACTACACCTTCAGTGAGTCCGTGGTTTATGGTGTTGGTGCAGGTGTTGGCTGGGCTCTGGCTATCACTGCGTTGGCGGGTATTCGTGAAAAGCTTAAATACAGCGACGTACCGGACGGTTTGCGTGGCCTGGGTATCACCTTCGTAACTGTTGGTCTGATGTCCCTGGGTTTCATGTCTTTCTCCGGTGTGCAGCTGTAAAAGCTGGAACGATAAGAAGAGGAATGGAATAAGCCTATGAATGCTGAAATCGTTCTCGGCGTTGTTATGTTTACCGTGGTGGTACTTGTACTGGTCGCGGTCATTCTGGCAGCCCGTTCAAAATTGGTTAGTTCCGGCGACGTAACGATCAACATTAACGACGATCCGGAAAAAGCAATTACTGTACCTGCTGGCGGCAAGTTGCTGCAGACACTGGCAGGCGCGGGTATCTTCGTACCATCTGCATGTGGTGGTGGCGGTACTTGTGCGCAGTGTAAATGTCAGGTAATGGATGGTGGCGGTTCTATGCTGCCGACTGAAGAATCTCACTTCACCATGCGTGAAGCGAAAGACGGCTGGCGTCTTTCCTGTCAGGTTGCTGTAAAGCAGGACATGGAAATTGAGCTGGAAGAAGAGATCTTTGGTGTTAAGAAGTGGACCTGTACTGTTGAGTCCAACCCGAACGTTGCAACGTTCATCAAAGAGCTGACCCTGCGTCTGCCTGAAGGTGAAAACGTTGACTTCCGTGCGGGTGGTTATGTACAGCTGGAAGCGCCTGCTCACGAAGTTCACTATAAGGACTTTCATATCGACGAGGATTACCGCGAAGATTGGGATAAATTCAATCTTTGGCAGTACACTTCCAAGGTTACTGAGCCGGTTATTCGTGCATACTCCATGGCGAACTACCCTGAAGAGCGTGGTGTTGTTAAGTTCAACATCCGTGTTGCATCTCCGCCGCCGGGAACTGATTTCCCGCCGGGTCAGATGTCTTCTTATGTGTTCAGCCTGAATCCGGGTGATACCATTGATGTTTACGGTCCGTTTGGTGAGTTCTTCGCCTCTGAAAACGAATCCGAAATGGTCTTCATCGGTGGTGGTGCGGGTATGGCGCCAATGCGTTCTCATATCTTTGACCAGCTGAAACGTCTGAACGCTACGCGTAAGATTTCGTTCTGGTATGGTGCGCGCTCCATGCGTGAGTCGTTCTACAACGACGAATACGACATGCTTGCTGCAGAGAACGAAAACTTCGATTGGCATCTGGCATTGTCTGATCCGCTTCCAGAAGATAACTGGGACGGAATGACGGGCTTCATCCACAACGTGCTGTACGAAAACTATCTGAAGGATCACGACGCTCCGGAAGATTGTGAGTACTACATGTGTGGACCGCCAATGATGAACTCCGCAGTAATTCAGATGTTGTTGGATCTGGGTGTTGAGCGCGAAAACATCTTCCTGGATGACTTTGGTGGCTAACCACGGATGAGTAAACTGTTTAAACAGTTGAAACTCGTAAAATGGCCGGCAGCATTGCTGCTGGCCATTTTTGTAATTACGGGTTGTCAGCAAGCCAAGGATGAAGTCCGGTCTGTTCAAGGCCTGACGATGGGTACAAGCTACTCAGTAAAATGGGTATCCAGGGATGAGGGTACGCAAAAGGTACATGCTTCGGTCGAGGCTGTGCTCAAGGACATCAATAAAAGCATGTCCACCTATATTAAAACCTCCGAATTATCACAACTAAATCAATCTGCAAGTACCGACTGGATGCCGTTGTCAGCGGGTCTTTACGATGTTCTGCGCCTGTCGACAGCGATTAGTGAACAGACGGGTGGCGCGTTTGATGTTACCGTGGGTCCACTGGTTAATCTTTGGGGTTTTGGTCCTGATGGACGGGTTGTTAAAGCGCCATTAGCGTCCCAGATAGAAACGCAAAGAGTACGTGTTGGCTATCAGAAGGTTGATTTGAATCCAGAACAGCAACAGGTGAAAAAAGCTGTCGCTGATCTCTATATAGACCTCTCTGCGGTTGCTAAAGGTTACGCAGTTGATCGGGTCGCATCATTGCTTGAAGAGCAAGGCATTACGCGATACTTGGTCGAGGTTGGAGGTGAGTTGCGCGCAAAGGGCTTAAAGCCCGGAGGGAAGGACTGGCGTATCGCGATAGAAACGCCTGATGCGTCCACTCGAAGTGTGCAGCGTATTATCAATGTTCAGGATATAGCGATTGCTACGTCCGGCGATTATCGTAACTATTTCGAAGAAAACGGCGTGCGGTTCTCTCATACTATTGATCCCGCAACGGGCGCGCCGATTAATCACAGTTTGGCTTCTGTAACCGTACTGGCCTCTACATGTGCAGAAGCTGATGCGTTAGCGACGGCATTTATGGTCATGGGTACAGAGCGTGGCTACGAGTATGCGATGCAGCATCGAATTAATGCATTGTTTATCCGTAAAAGCAGTGATGGATTTGAAGAAGTTATCACGCCAGGGTTTAAGAAATATCTGGCTAAGTAAAGTTTGTATTTAGCCCCTTAGGGGTTGGATAAAGATAATGATCTATTAGCTTGCCGATTGAGTGGCTTGTCTGGTGGAGAAAAAGCGACACAGAGTAAACGCCTAAAGCCATAAAAGTGAGCCGGTTTATACCGTCAGCGGGTATGGTTTTCGGGTTAAATCTAAAGGCTAATGTTTTGGTTGTATTGCAGCGAGTTAAGCTTGGTGCAGTGCGACATAGACTGACGTACTACTTAAAACAACAGGATAATAACGATTATCTAAGGGGAAAGTGATGGCTGTTTATGACTACGATGTCATTGTGATCGGTTCCGGCCCGGCTGGCGAAGGGGCAGCGATGAATGCTGCTAAACATGGTCGCCGGGTAGCTGTAGTAGAGGAGCAGGATCTGGTGGGTGGTAACTGCACGCACAAAGGTACTATCCCCTCAAAGGCGTTGCGTCATTCCGTTAAACAGATCATCGAGTTTAACACTAACCCAATGTTCCGAGACATTGGTGAGCCGCGCTGGTTCTCTTTCCCTAAAGTACTGAAACGCGCTGAGAAAGTTATCTCCAATCAGGTCGTGTTGCGTACTAATTTCTATGCACGTAACCGTATCGATGTCTTCTTTGGTCGTGCATGCTTTCAGGACAAGAACACGATTCAGGTGAGTGGTACTTCAAAAGGCACAGAGACGCTACGTGCCAAGAATATCATCATTGCAAGTGGTTCTCGTCCGTATTGCCCGAGCGATATAGACTTCAAGCATCCACGTATCTATAGCTCCGACACAATCTTGAAGCTGAGTCATACGCCGCGCACCATGATTATTTACGGGGCGGGTGTTATTGGCTGTGAGTATGCGTCCATTTTCAGCGGTTTGGGTGTAAAGGTTGATCTGATTGATAATCGCGATCGCCTGTTGTCCTTCCTTGATGGTGAGATTTCCGACGCCTTGAGCTACCACCTGCGTAACAACGCAGTGAAGATTCGTCACAACGAAGAATATGAATCGGTAGAGGGGGACAGCAACGGTGTAGTGCTGACGCTGAAATCCGGTAAGAAGATTCGTGCGGATGCTTTCCTGTGGTGTAACGGTCGTACGGGTAATACCGACAATTTGGGGCTTGAGACGATCGGGCTGGAAGCAAACGGCCGCGGTCAGTTAGAGATTGACGAGCACTACCGTACGTCAACGGACGGTATTTATGCCGTGGGTGACGTTATTGGTTGGCCAAGCCTGGCTTCGGCTGCGCTGGACCAGGGGCGTGCAGCGGCAGCTGATATGTTGAGTGGTGACGACTTCCGTTATATCAACGAAGTACCTACCGGTATTTATACAATTCCAGAAATTAGCTCTATCGGTAAAACTGAAGAAGAACTGACTGCGGAGTGTGTACCGTACGAAGCAGGTCAGGCTTTCTTTAAAGATACTGCACGTGCTCAGATCTCTGGTCAGCCGGTGGGTATGTTAAAGATCCTGTTCCATCGCGAAACCCTGCAAATCCTGGGCATTCACTGCTTTGGCGATCAGGCATCTGAGATCGTGCATATCGGGCAGGCGATTATGGCGCAGGAAGGTGAAGCGAATACGATTAAGTATTTTGTGAACACAACGTTCAACTATCCGACGATGGCTGAAGCGTATCGTGTGGCTGCGATTGCAGGTTTAAACCGTATTGCCAATCTCTGATTGAGCTTTGTATAAAAAAACCGGCCTAGTGCCGGTTTTTTAGTTTCAGGAGGTTATTTCTTTTTCGGTGGGTCTTTGTAGAAACCGTCTTCGTAATATTTTCCGGTAATGCCTAGTTTCTTTTCGCTCCAGCGCACCCATAGCTTCCACAGGAAAAAGCCGGGCGTCATTGCGACCATAATGCCAACCATCAGTCCTGCGCCAGCATGGTCTTCAGGCGCGAGTTCAACGGCCCAGTCAAATACACCCAGCTCGCGTGCACCCAAGTACCATGCCATCAAGCCCAAGAAGCCAATTGCCGTGGCAATATGATGGAGGAGGTTTTGTTTGGTCATAATGAAGTACCTGGTGTTTAGTTATAACGGTGAATCCGAAGGCTAGGCAAAAATGGGTCGGGGTTGATTTGAAGATCCCGGCGCTCCATTCGTTGCCTCTTCTCAGGTGGGTTTATATCAGGTTCGTTGTGCTCTGGAAACGGCTGGTTGGCGGAAAGTGGAAATAGAATGGGCAATGGGCAGTTTCGCGCTTTGCGTAAAGTATGGGCTTTTCCTTTCCATACAGCGTTGGCTCTCATGACGGGTACTTGCGGTTGCAGTTGGGCCAGTAGTGTGCCGGGCTTTAAGCTGCCTAAGGATTGCAGCTGAATCTGAACATGAGGCTGACTTGTATCCAGTTTAAGCAGCATTGCTTCGGCTTGTGCGACGGTTAACTTTTTAATGCTGCGGCCACTCGTGTACCAGCTGAAGCCTACTTGTGAAGGTGTATTTTCCAGTATTGGGAGTAGTCGGTAGCACTGCTTTAGATGCAGCCTTGCCAAGCCTGTGCGG
>JAGSHA010000371.1 GCA_023954795.1 Oceanospirillaceae bacterium
ATCCAGCCAAAACCACCGCCTAGCGTTAAACCACCCACCCCGGTCGTCGAGTTGATGCCAACGGGCACAGCCAGACCGTAATGCTGCGCCTCATGATCGACATCACCCAAGGTTGCACCGGGACCTGCGATAAGCACCCCCTGCTCCGGATCAACCCGCACGTAGTTGATTGCGCTGAGATCAATCAACACGGCTTCGTCACAGAGCGACTTCCCGGCAATATTGTGACCTGCGCCCCTGACGGATATCAGCAGATTTTGCTCGCGCGCAAAACGCACCGCATGCACAACATCCGCTGTGCCGGTACATCGAATAATCATTGCGGGATGGCGGTCGATCATCGCATTCCAGATCTGACGCGCATCATCATATTGCGCATGATCTGTCCCGATAACCTCCCCTCGAATCTGTGTTTGAAGTGTTTCTAGTCTTTCACCACTGAGGGTGACGAGTTCACCACTCAGTGATCGTGCCGTTATCTCTGTCATGATAAGACCTCCCTTCAACTTGGGCGGTAAACCACTTCAAGCTGGAAGGATTGCAGTTGAAAAAGATACTGCCATGAACCGCACCGCCCACGTTGCTCAAAAGATCAGGGGCACCACCTGACCATTGTTAATGACGAGCGACTACCTGAAAGCGATGCTTTTTAAATTCTAGCCGAGGCCTCAATAACCCGCTGGAAATAAGCCCAGTGTTTTACTCTGAAAATACAATCCCGAGCAGCTCTTTGGGATGCACCTGATTTTGCTCAGCAATGTGGATTAAGGACGTATCCTCAGACACAGTCGTAAAACCCGCGGCCGCCAGTTTATCAATCAGCACTTGAGTGCTTACCTGCTGCAACTCCGCCAGCGAGGTAATCGGTGCGCCTTCGACACTGTGGATAACCGCCATCATCGGGCTACCACCACTTCCAAAATCCAGTAATGAACCGCTGACCAACAACACAGCAAACATCACCGACAGCGCTGCACGCTGAGAAAAGTGACGCTTAAAAGGCTTTACGTGCACCACGATATGCGTCACAACAGCCGCTACCATCAGCAGGCCAATCCATTCGTGCATCCCTTTGATCAGCCCTTCACCCAAATGGAAAAACATCATCACACCGGAGATACCCACCAGCACCGACGTCACAATGGTCAGCGGCGTTGCCCATCGGCGCAGCGCCAGCGTATTCTGCACACTCATCGTCTTTATCCTTAACATTGAACAAAGACGCCATTTTAGTTTCGATATTAACTAAGATGCGTAAAGACGGTGTTAAGTTGTGTAAATGCCCTCTGATTTGCCAGAGCCCCTGATGAAAGAACATTCATAAATTTCGACCTTTCAGCGCGCAAGTAACAGCGCCGTCATATGCGGCGGCTAGTTTTAAGGCCCCTTTCATATTGATGGTATTCACGGAGACCACCCGATGTTTGATCGTACATTCCGCCGCAATGCACTGGCAGTGATGGTCGCAGCCGTTGCAACAGGCGCTCAGGCTGATGCGTTTAACCGAATTGCGAGCTTCTCAACAGCAAAGAACCTACCTGCAGGCGTTGAGCGTCAGCAAGAAACCTCTGCAGAAATCATTGCTGTATCGGAAGATGGTAAAACACTGGTGTACTCGGACAGCCCACTCGAAGGTTTGGGTTTCGTGGATATCAGCGATGCTGACGAGCCTAAGCCTGCGGGCCATCTGAAACTGGAAGGTGAGCCGACCTCAGTGGCAATTGCAGACGATTACGTTCTGACCGGTGTGAACACATCCACCAGTTATGTAAAGCCAACCGGTTTTCTGGCGGCCATTGATCTGGACGACAAGGAGATCGAAAAGCGTTGTGATCTGGGCGGACAACCAGACTCTATCGCCGTGTCCAAAGACGGTAAATACGTCGCGGTGGCGATCGAAAACGAACGTGACGAAGATCTGAACGAAGGCGAGCTGCCACAGTTGCCTGCCGGTTTCCTGGTGATTGCACCGCTGGAAGATGGCAAGCCGGATTGTGATGATATGCGCCGCGTTGAGATGACCGGTCTGGCCGAGATTGGCGCCGATGACCCGGAACCGGAGTTTGTCGATTTCAACGACAACAACGAAATCGTTGTCACCTTGCAGGAAAACAACCATCTGGTGGTGGTTGATGCGAAGACGGCCAAAGTGATCAACCACTTCTCTGCCGGTTCGGTTGACCTGAAAAACGTCGACCTGAAAAAAGACCGCACCCTGACCTTCAACAAAACTCAGGAAAACCGTCTGCGTGAGCCCGACTCGGTGAAGTGGCTGGACAATGATCGCTTTGTAACGGCGAACGAAGGCGACTTTAACGGCGGTGCGCGTGGTTTCACCATCTTCCACAAAGATGGCCGTGTCCTGTACGAATCCGCAGAAGCATTCGAACATCAGATCATCATGGCAGGCCACTACCCGGAGAAACGTTCCGGCAAAAAAGGTAACGAACCAGAAGGTCTGGCGATTGGCACCTTCGGTAAAGACACGTACATCTTTGTCCTGTCCGAACGTGGCGGTGCCATTGGTGTATACCGCGATACTGGTGCTGCTCCAGAATTCGTCCAGCTGCTGCCATCCGGCATTGCACCTGAATCCGCAGTGACTATCCCATCCCGTAACTTGTTGGTCAGCGCCAACGAAAAAGACCTGATCGAAGACAAAGGTCCTCGTTCACACGTGATGGTTTACAAACTGGATGACGATGCAGCGGCATACCCGCAGATCAAATCCGGTCGTAACGACGTCGGCGAACCCATTGGTTGGGGCGCACTGTCCGGTATGACGGCTGACGCGAAAAAACCGGGTCTGCTGTACGCGGTCAACGACAGCTTCTACTCCAAGCAGCCAAGCATCTTCACCATCGATGCGAACCAGACGCCAGCAAAAATCGTGAAAGCAACGCCAGTCACACGTGATGGCAAAGCGGCGGAAAAACTGGATCTGGAAGGAATTACACAAGACGGTAAAGGCGGCTTCTGGCTGGCGTCTGAAGGTAAAACCAAGAAGAAGGTGCCTCACGCCATCTATCATGTGAACGCCAACGGTGTGATCGATCGTACCCTCAACTTCCCGGACGCCTTGCTGAAACACGAAAAACGTTTCGGCGCTGAAGGTATCACTCTGATTGGCGATTCTCTGTGGATTGCGATTCAGCGTCAGTGGGAAGATGATCCGGAAAACACCGTTAAGCTGGTGTCTTACAACCTGAAGACCAACACCTGGGGCGCGGTGCGCTACCCTACTGAAGCCGCAACCAAAGGCTGGGTGGGTTTATCTGAGATCACTGCACACGACGATGAGGTTTACATCATCGAGCGTGATAACCAGATTGGTGAGGACGCTAAGATCAAACGTCTGTACAAAGTTGAACAGAGCGAGTTGAAACCAGCACCGCTGGGTGGCGAGCTGCCGGTTGTGAAGAAAGAGCTGGTACGTGACTTTATTCCAGACCTGAAAGCACTGAATGGCTACGTCACCGATAAGATCGAAGGCTTCACGGTTGATGCATCCGGCAAAGGTTACGCTGTCACCGACAACGACGGTGTAGACGATAGCTCCGGTGAAACCAACTTCTTCTCTGTGGGTAAGATGTAAACCGTCACTGACTGATTTCACCCACCCATAAAAAATGGCCGGATTATCCGGCCATTTTTATATCTCTTACACGCGATGTCTTAGCTGTCGCGCTGTAACTGTCCATTCAGCTCATCCAGCGAAGGCATCTCATCATAGTGCTGGCCCTCACCTGCAATCTGATCCCACTCCG
>JAGSHA010000227.1 GCA_023954795.1 Oceanospirillaceae bacterium
ACAGCCGCCGTTGGCAATCCGCGATATCCCGCAACCGATGCCATAATCGCAATCTGCCCCCGATCTTGAGCGATAAAGTGCTTAAGAACGGGTTCAAGACAGTTAAGTGTGCCATTAAGATTGGTATTGAGTAACTGGATGCTACGCTGCGCAGTCAGTTCGCTGGCGGGAAACGGATCATGAGTGCCCGCGTTCAGTATAACCAAGTCGGGCCAGCTATTGGTTTGTTGCCAGTGTTCAGTTAACACCCTGATCTGAGCATCGTCGCAAATATCGAGAGACATGGGAGTGATTGACCCGCGACGTTGCCCGAGATCAGACGCTAACCGAATCAGTGCTTCGTCAGATCGAGCCGATGCATAAACATCGACACCACCATCACAAAGTTCGGCGGCGATCGCAGCACCAATGCCACGCCCCGCGCCTGTCACCCACGCGCGTGTCCATGGCAGTTTTTGAGGGGTTAGCTGTGCTGAAAGATGCGTATTCATAACAGCTTGTTGTACGGCGTTGTGAACAAATGGATCAGTTAAAATACACCGTTGTTATCCATACATTCCTTGACGAGTTAACGACGGATTTGGTCTGGTCTCAGACGCCACTTTCCTGAGACGTTGCCCTCTCACGATGAGGACACATATCTCTACAATGCTGTACAACGAGTAAACGCCTTATTCCCAAACCGTAAAGCCGATGATAACTCTATTTCATAATGTTAACGCTCCAAGCTGCTATTCTGAATATTAAGTGAGTTCGCTTCGCTCTTGGTGAGACAGGAGTACCAGATACAGAAAGGAATGGGCACCGGGTTCTGACGAAGCCGATCATCGTTTCTGGCGCTGGATGATAATTTGCACACCGTAATAAGAACTCCCTGATGTTAGCGCTCTGGCAATCTGTATAGGTACTGGAGAGTAACATGACTAGTCCGCTCTATATTATTGATAAAAGTCTCACCGATTATCAGACTCTTGTTGAATCGCTTCCCGAAAATTCTGTCTATTTCTTGTTGGAACCGGAACAGAATGGACCGCAACAAATCGCTGATATTCTATCCACCTACAACGACCTCAGTAGCATTCATATTTTTTCACACGGTGATTCTGGCCAGCTACGGTTAGGCAATACCCTCTTACACAACGAAAACCTGGATTACTATAAAGATCTGCTGGGCATTATTGGCGATGCTTTATCAGAGCAAGGCGATATTTTGCTCTATGGCTGCAACGTCGCCTCTGGTGCAGATGGGCGATATTTTCTTGACCAGTTTTCAAAGTACACCGCAGCAGATGTCGCCGCATCAGACAACATCACCGGAGCAGATGGAGACTGGCTACTTGAACACACAGTCGGAGATATAGACTTAACATCATCATTAACAGATGAGCAGCTACAATCTTTAATCAGTTATGCAGGACAACTGGGCACCCCAGAAAATGATGTCATTCACGGTACCACGGGTGATGACACGCTGAACGGCTCTTTCGGTGATGACACCCTATACGGTGACTTAGGGGATGATGAACTCTATGGCGACGATGACAATGACACCCTTTACGGCGAAGGGGGGCATGATAGTCTCTATGGTGGTTACGGTAATGACACTATGTATGGCGGTGAAGGAGACGACTATCTAACAGGCTCATATGGTACAGATACTATTCTTGGTGGTTCCGGCAACGATGACCTTTTTGGAAGTGACAATGATGACCATCTCGATGGTGGCGACGGCGCTGACTATCTGAGTGGCGGAACAGCGAACGATACACTCTCCGGGGGGGCGGGTGATGATTCCCTCTATGGAGATTTCGGGCGTGACAAAATGAATGGTGGCATGGGCAGCGATTTGATTAGCGGCGGAGCAGATGGTCTGCAGGGAGGCATTGATACTGCCGTATATGATTCCGTTTTTTCCGACTACATTGTCACCTCCACCGCACAATATATGTTCACGGTCACCGGCAACAGCGCAGCCCCTGATAGCGATGCAGGAACAGCTTACACAGACACACTCGAGAATATAGAACGCCTCCAGTTTTCAGATAAATCCTGGGCGTATGATCTAGAAGGAGACGCAGGGAGTGTTGCCAAAATACTTGGCGCGGTATTCAGTCCCAGCTCGGTATCCAACACAACCTATGTCGGTATTGGCCTCTATTATCGTGATAATGGAATGGGTTATGAGGACCTTATGCAGCTCGCCATTGATGCAAGACTGGGTGCTGACGCGACTCACAGCGAGGTGGTGGATCTGCTTTATACCAATGTCGTTGGTATCCCACCCTCTGAATCGAACCAAGCATATTATGTTGGCTTATTAGATTCGGGGACCTATTCAGTTTCAGGGCTCGGCGTGTTGGCGGCTGATCACAACCAAAATCTGAATAATATTGATCTTATAGGCTTACAACAGACAGGCATCGAATTTATACCTATCGTCTAGGCACAGAATAACGCGATGGTGGATACGTCCGCCTTGCTGAATAGATATTGCTAAAGCACAAAGACCGTACGATAACGCCTGGATCGCGCCGGTACGCGGCGTTCATCAAGCATTGCCCTGTCAGATAAGTACCGGTTCGCATTTTGAAACTGATCTGGGAACCCGTTGCTGAATCGCAGTGTGGACTCCACTGTATTAGACGTTGATGAAGGCACTCTAGCCGGTGAAGCGCTGCCACCGACAAGAAGTGTCACAATCAGGATCCAGCCCAATCCAGAAATACTCGATCTCTCCATCTCAGGTTTCCCCTCTTAGTTTACGTGCCAGATCGGGGTAACTGCTGTCTTCCGCCAGCCAGATGCTAAGAAATGCTGTACCAAAGCGAATATCGTTAATTGAACCAATGTAACGTTCGTTGAAGTAGAAATGCCCTTTACCCCCGGCATCAAGATAGAACCACAGTTGATCACCCTTACCAATATCGGGCCAGATAGCCTCCAACTGACTAAGCCAACGGCTCCGAAGCTCGGGACTAACCGACTCAAGTTGAGCGGCGGTTTCATCCAGCAGTTTCTGCCGCTTAATATCTCGAAGATAGGTTAGCTTGAGCAACAACGGCCCTTTCATCGCAGAAAACACGCCATCAGGGCTGCGTAGCTCCGCAGCATACACATCAAACCAAAGCACGCGTAATGTCGCAGCACCCACGGGTTTGTATTGCTGGGGCAATTCTTGCGCTGACATTGCAGGCAGGGTGAACATACTGAGGCATATCAGTACTGCGATTGAAAATCGGGCGCCCACATCAATGTCAGGCATGCTTGACATCATGAAGCGCATGACTCTCCCCCAACAATTCACTTACCCAGAGCAACAGCGGGAAAAGTACAGCCCAGATCGCCGCCAACAGATATGCGGTCAAGGAGACGGAATAGCCAAAGCTCACAGCCCCCAAATTGGCTGCTGCAACGTAGGTCAGGCTTCCCGCCAACGCACCACATAGGGCAGCCAATGGAAGTTTATCAACGAAAAACACCAGGCTTTGACGCAAGGTCGCGCTGAATCCGAACCACAGAAGTAATAACCACAGTGGTGGCATATATACACCGCCACCGTGTTCATAAAACACAAACACCCCGGCAAATGTCAGGACTGCATCAACGGAGTATCCGATTACACCGCACACCAACATCACTTTGACTTCATGGGCAGGACGGGCGTGGAGCAGAAAATGCATTAGAAGGAGGAAGAAAATCACGCTTTGCGTATGATCTCGGCCCAATATACTGAGCCACCATACCATCTGGAAACCGACTAGGTTAACCCAGAAAATTTGAGACAAACCGGTGAAAAACATCGTGTAGGACCTCGTTACCGAAGATGATTTGCATCACCTTCGCTGGAATAACTGTCTACTGTTACGAGGTCATCTCAGGGCTGGATCAACGTTTAACACAGGTTTTGAGTGAAATAGATTCATTATCCGAATGGGGGGAAATCTGACGCATGCTGAGCAGAGACAACAGGCCCAAACCCGCACATGTAGCCATCACAACCGCCATCGGCACCAGCGTATAATCATGTAACTGAGTCCAGATCAGCCCCACCAACGCCCCCATACAAAACTCGACGACACCAATCACCGCATTGGCACTGGCACTCATCTCCGGGAAAAAGTGCAAACACCCCATTGTCGCATTGGCTGCGATCAACCCCAGGGACCCGACAAACAGCATATTGAGCACCACGACCATGCCCAATCCGGCATCCCATAAACTTGCAAGCACAAGCCCCACCCCAGCAATAGACTGAAGGCTTAATCCGGCAAGCAGTAGACAGTTCGGGCCATATCGGTTCAACAGGCGCATATTGATGCGGCCACACAACATCATCGTAATGATGTTAGCGCCAAACAGAACAGGAAACAGACTCGGACTCACTTCAAAATATTCTAAATACGCAAACGGTGCCGCGGTAATAAACGCAAACATGCCACTGAATGAGAAGGACAAAACCAGGACGTAAGTCATCGCCACACGATGACGAAACACATGCAGATACGCCGCAAACATACGCAGACGTTCACCGTCAGTCAGACGCGCCCTGCTTTCCGGAACCATCCATACAAACACAACACCGACCAGCCCCGCATACACCGCGAGTATGAGAAATATCACCCGCCAGCCCAGTGTCTCTGTAACCAGCGCACCCAACAACGGAGCGACCAATGGCGCGATCAGCATCACCATCGCGATCATCGACAGTACACGCGCCATCTCTTTACCCGAATACAAGTCACGTACAATCGCGGAGGAGTTCACGACAGCGATACCACCACCCAACGCTTGAAAAACCCGAAGCACCAGTAAGGCGTCCACTGACTCAACGTACATCAATGCGAGGCTCGTCACTGAAAAGATCAGCAACCCCAGCGTCACTGCAGGCTTACGACCCCACCGGTCCGACAAGGTCCCACCAGCGATTTGCCCCAATGCAAAGCCGAACAAGTATCCGCTGATCGACAACTCCACGTGGTGGATAGGCGCATCCAGATCAGTGGCCATCAACTGCATGGCTGGCAAATACATATCGATCGCCAACGGGGTGACCGCCACCAGCATGGCTAACATCAATGTTAAACGGGGAAGTGAGATGGTCACTGCGCGGAGGCTCCATAAAAACGAAGAAACCGGGAAGTTTCGATTCCCGGTAGAACAAGCATCACTCAGATTGTCAGGCAGATGACAGTCTGCGTCGTAACTGCGGTTGGTTAACTCGGTTGTTGCCAGCGCTGAGCCGCTTCTGCGACGCGTGCCCCCAATATCTGGGCGGTACGGTGATCCGATGCGGGCGGTACCTCGTCTGCACTCTGATCCGCATTGCTCTGAGTCATCAGTCCAAGGAAGCTGCCCAAACGATTCAGGTCTTCAGGGCTTCCTTCGCTGCTGTTATTACCCGGCGGCAGACCAAGTCCCGTCCAGACCATCCCTTGTTGAGCGGCATAGATGCTCATCTGTACTAATGTGTTGAGCTTGTCACCGCTCATAGACGCAGAGTTGGTAAAACCCGCAGCGATCTTGTTCCTCCAACCACCCTCAAACCAGATCTTAGAACTGGCATCCATAAAGGATTTGAACGGTCCACTCACGCTGCCCATATACGTTGGACTCCCAAAAATGATCGCATCGGCTTCATTCAGCAAATCCCAATTCACTTCGTCCACATCTGC
>JAGSHA010000363.1 GCA_023954795.1 Oceanospirillaceae bacterium
AAACAACCAAAGCGCAACGAGAATCCAGTATGACAACGGCGTTGCAATTTTGAACAAGCTCACGAAGGGCTCCCAGAAGAATGGACGCGCTCCCAATCCCTGGGAATAAGATACCGCCGGGCGCGTCTAACAAAGTAGGCGAGACCTTAATGTTTATACGGCAATGAAACAATTATCCTATACGCCCATTCTTCATGTTTTCACTAAAGAATTGACGGAGGATAGGTTTTTAAAGGCTTTCACTGGGTAATTGCTTTTACGCAAAGGCTTCGAGACTCACATAAATCAAACACAATTGAACTTAAAAATGAGCGAGATAGAACTGAAAGGACATTCAAACGAGCAAAATCGCCATAAACAACACCCCAAACCAATCTAATTATTAGATGGAGTTTATGCAAATATTATTCTTTTTATTGTTCGAGATTCTCATGACAATGACAAATATCAAGAACGCAGGGACAAACTACGCAGTTTGAAACAACTGACCCGGTCCCGGCATACAACAATAAATCTGATTAACAACGGGATACGACAATGAACAACTCACATAACCCTCTGGGCCTTCGCGGTATCGAATTCACAGAGTTTTCCAGCCCTGATACCGGGTTTATGAATGATGTGTTCAATGCGTTCGGCTTTTCCAAGCTGAAATCATTCAAAGGCAAGGACATCACCTACTACAACCAGAATGACATCCACTTTCTGCTAAACAACGAGAAAGAGGGGTTCTCTGCCAAGTTCGCCAAATCTCACGGTCCAGCGATCTCTTCAATGGGCTGGCGCGTAGACGATGCTGATCAAGCACTGGCGATTGCGATCGATCGTGGCGCAAAGGCAGCTGACGATTCGGCTAAAGACCTGCCCTACCCGGCGATCTACGGTATTGGCGATAGCCTGATCTACTTTATCGACAAGTTCGGCGCGAACGGCAGCATCTATGAAGCCGACTTTGAAGATTTGGCGGAGCAGGTACTGGTTGAAGATAAAGGTTTCATCAATATCGATCATCTGACCAACAACGTGTACAAAGGCACCATGCAGACATGGGCTGACTTCTACATCAACGTGTTTGGTTTCACTGAAGTACGTTACTTCGATATCAAAGGCCAGAAGACCGCCCTGCTGTCTTACGCTTTGCAGTCTCCATGCGGCAGCTTCTGCATCCCGATCAACGAAGGCAAAGACGACAATAACAACCAGATCGATGAATATCTGGATATGTACAACGGTCCGGGCGTACAGCACATCGCCTTCCGCTCCGACGATCTGCTGACCTCGCTGGATAAACTGGATCGCTCAGTGATCGATACCCTGGATATCAACGACGAATACTACGAAGAAGTATTTAACCGTGTACCCCATGTGACTGAAGATCCGGCTCGCGTCAAAGAACATCAGGTACTGGTCGACGGTGACGACTCCGGTTACCTGCTGCAGATCTTCACAAAGAATCTGTTTGGCCCGATCTTTATCGAGCTGATCCAGCGCAAAAACAACAATGGTTTCGGCGAAGGTAACTTCCAGGCGTTGTTCGACTCCATCGAGCGTGATCAGGAACGCCGCGGCGTGATCTAAGTGACATCAGTCATCCGGGAGCGGGCCATAAACTTGGCGTGCGGGTTCGCTCCCACCCTACTTTCTTAAGCAATACGTTAAGCGAAAGAATTTCCCGACAGGTACGGTTCCGGTGTTACACCGGTTCTCAGGCTTCGCCGTGCCTGATCGGGATCCTAACTACGTATTAATAAGTGCTACCCAACTCAGTAAGACCCAACAAGCAGAATAATAAAATGAAAATGAAAGAACTCCTCCAGAACTACGAAAACACCTCTCCTGAAATCGTCTTCGAGTGGAACGACTCCGAAACCGAAGCGCAAGGCTGGGTTGTGATCAACTCTCTGCGTGGAGGTGCTGCCGGTGGTGGTACCCGTATGCGTAAAGGTCTGGACCGCCATGAAGTTGAATCTCTGGCGAAGACTATGGAAGTAAAATTCACGGTATCCGGCCCGGCAATCGGTGGCGCCAAATCCGGCATCAACTTTGACCCGGCTGACCCACGTAAACACGGCGTATTGAAACGCTGGTACAGCGCAGTCGCTCCGCTGCTGAAAAACTACTACGGCACCGGCGGTGATATGAATGTGGACGAAGTGCACGAGGTCATCCCAATCACCGAAAGCCTTGGCCTGTGGCACCCGCAGGAAGGCGTGGTAAACGGTCACTTCAAACCGACCACCAGCGAACAGATCCAGAAAGTCGGACAGTTACGTCTGGGCGTTTCCAAGATCGTTGAAGATCCTCACTACACACCGGATTCTGACCGCAAGTACAAAGTTGCCGATCTGATCACCGGCTGGGGCGTGGCTGAGTCTGTCGTGAAATACTACGACATCTATGGCGGAGACGTAGCGAATAAGCGCGTTATCATTCAGGGCTGGGGCAACGTCGGCTCTGCTGCCGCGTACTATCTGGCACAAGCAGGCGCGAAAGTTGTGGGGATTATCGACCGCAACGGCGGACTGATCGATGTGGAAGGACTGGGCCTTGAAGCGGTCACCGATCTGTTCATGAACAAAGAGCACAACACACTGACCGGCGATAACCTGCTCTCTTTCGAAGATGTAAATAACCGCATTTGGGATCTGGAAGCCGATATCTTCCTGCCATGCGCAGCTTCGCGCCTGATCACCCAGGATCAGATTAGCCGCCTGATTGATGGTGGTCTGGAAGTGGTGTCCAGCGGTGCCAATGTACCGTTCAACGATCCTGAAATTTTCTATGGCCCGATCTACGAATACGCCGATAAGAAATGCGCCGTACTGCCCGATTTCATCGCGAACTGCGGCATGGCTCGCGCATTTGCCTTCCTGATGGAAAGCGAAATCGAGATCTCCGACCGCGCCATCTTTAACGACGTGTCCGACACCATTCAACGCGCGCTGATCCAGTGCCACAACCGTTCCCGCGCAACCACACAGGTTGCCCAGACGGCCTTCGAGATTTCTCTGGAGCAGCTGACGGACTGATCGGATAACCCACCTTGCGCCGGACCTTAACTCCGGCGCTTTTTTATCCGCGCCAAAGCAATTTCATCCAATACAACACAGATCGAAATCCGGACATTAGCCGCCGGTAAAAATTATAAAAAGACACAACATTATAAGAATAAGGAACACTTCTATGTCTGACGCTATGAGTGCCAACGCCTCCAATGCGGGCAATTCTGCTGCTGTATCTACAGGGGGACGCCTTCAGTGGTCCAGCCGCCTGACATTTATCCTTGCCGCTGCAGGCTCTGCCGTAGGCTTGGGTAATATCTGGAAATTCCCATACATCACCGGCGAAAACGGGGGTGGTGCATTTGTACTGGTCTACCTTGCCTGCATTCTCGTCATTGGTATCCCTGTGATGATGGCGGAGATCATGATCGGTCGCCGCTCACAGCAAAACCCAACCGGCGCGATGGCGACCATGGCTAAAGAAGCCGGTGCCAATCCACTCTGGAAAGGTGTGGGCTGGATGGCCATTGTCTGTGGCTTCCTGATCCTCAGCTTCTATACCGTGATCTCCGGCTGGACCTTGTCCTACACCGTCAGCTCGGTGACCGGTGCATTCGACACCATCACACCGGATGCTGCTGGCGCCATGTTCGGTGGGATGCTGGCAGATCCTGCTCAGCTGCTGATGTGGAGCACCGTTGTGGTGGTAACCACGATGTATATCGTTTCTCGTGGCCTGCACGCCGGTCTGGAAAAAGCGATCAACTACATGATGCCGCTGCTGATTGCGCTGGTATTGGTCATGGTGGGTTATGCCAC
>JAGSHA010000271.1 GCA_023954795.1 Oceanospirillaceae bacterium
CGCAATCACAATCTGACCTGGGCAGTTGTAGTTCACAGGAGAGACTACATCACCTTCCGCCGCCGCTTCACAGGCTGCTTCGATCGCGTCATCGGCCAAGCCAAGAATTGCAGCCATGGCGCCAGTGCCCGCAGGAACAGCCTGCTGCATAAACTCACCGCGCAGCTTGACCAAGTTCACGCCATCGGCAAAATTAATTGCACCCGCACATACCAGCGCGGTGTACTCACCCAAGCTATGGCCGGCCATAACAGATGGCTGCTCACCACCTTTTTCCTGCCACAAACGCCACAGGGCAACACCTGCTGTCAGCAGCGCTGGCTGAGTTCTGTCTGTCTGATTCAAATCTTCCGCTGGTCCGTTCTGAACCAGATCCCACAGATCATAGCCCAGTACTTCGGATGCTTCAGCGAAAGTAGATTTAATTACTGGATTGGCTTCAGCCAACTCTGCCAGCATACCAACCTGCTGGGAACCCTGCCCGGGGAAAACAAACGCTAGAGACTGAGACATGGTTTCCTCTTTAACTCCAATAAATTAACCTGATATAAAGGTCGAATCTGCCGTAGTGTACAGTATTCACGACCAATTAAAACAGCCGCTCTGATCGATCAGGTTAGCTGATTTTCGATGTGGCGACTAATACGTATTGGCAGATCCATTTCTATTTCAGAGACCGCCTGATCCAGCGCATAACCAAAACATTTTTTATTTGCGCCTCCGTGGCTTTTCACCACAATTCCCTGCAGTCCTAATAAACTCGCCCCATTTCGGCGAGATGGATCCATCTGGCGATTCAGCTCAGTCAGAACCGGTGTTGCCAACAGCCCCAAAAGGCGACGATACAGCCCCTTTTTAAAGCTAGAGCGAACTTTATCCCGAATCAGATTGGCTAAACCTTCGCTACCCTTGAGAGCAATATTGCCCACAAAGCCATCACACACGACCACATCGGCGCGACCCGAAAAAATGTCATCGCCTTCGATATAACCGATGTAATTTAGCTCCCCATGCTCAGAAATCAAACGCGAAGCAAGTTTTACCTGCTCATTACCTTTAATCTCTTCCTGCCCCACATTCAGCAAACCCACCTTCGGCTCAGCAATCTGCTCAACCGCCTGAGTCATGACCGATCCCATGATGGCAAATTGCATCAAGTGCTCTGCTGCACAATCAACGTTTGCGCCCAAATCGAGCATATAAGAGTGGCCACGTAGCGTAGGGACTGCAGAGATAATAGCGGGACGATCAATCCCTGGAAGCGTTTTCAACACCGAACGCCCCAGTACCATCAGCGCGCCGGTATTACCTGCACTGACACATGCATGAGCCTGACCCTCCGACACTTGCTTGAGTGCAAGATGCATAGAGGAACCTTTTCCATGGCGTAGCGCCATAGAGGGCTTTTCATCCATACCAATTAACTGATCGGTATGAGCGATTTCAAGCCTATTGGCTATATCGGAATTGAGCTTTCGAATATGGGGAGCGATTTCGTCCTGATGACCTATGAGATGGATCGTCAGGTTAGGATGACGGGCAAGCGCCTGTATGCTGGAGGGAACTGTAACGCGGGGACCGAAGTCCCCGCCCATCGCATCAACTGCAATGGTGTAGTAGCGTGACAAGCTTATTCGTCGCCCTGCTTGTTGACTACCTGTTCGCCACGGTAGAAACCGTCTGCTGATACGTGATGACGACGGTGAGTTTCACCAGTTGTTGCGTCAACAGACAGAGTCGGTCCGCTCAGGGCATCGTGGGAACGACGCATATCGCGACGGGAACGAGACTTCTTGCTCTTCTGTACTGCCATGATTAAATAGCTCCTAGTTCGGCTTCTTACTGTTACCGGCCTTTAGTTGGGCCAATACACTAAATGGGTTCGGTTTATCGGTACTTTTCGTCGTCTCTTTTTCACCAAACGAAGTCTGTACGCTGCAGTCATCATGATAGGCAAACGGAGGCAGACTGAGAATCAGCTCCTCTTCTATCATCGTTGCCAGTTCAATCTCTTCCTCTTCCAGAAGAAGCGGATCATAGATCCGAGGCAATTTTTTCACCTGATCATCGTTCAGGGTAACTGCCAGATTGACTGTCGCTTCTGCTGCGACTTCAACCGGTTCGAGACAACGCTGGCATGTCATAAAGACATGGCCTTTTGCACTGCCCTGTATGGTACGGAATCGTTGTTCGTCTTTGCCAAAATCCAGACTTACCTTCAATTCTCCCTCATCACTACACAGGAGAGTTAGCAACCGAGGCAGGTCTTTTGGCGTAGTTAAACCTTCAATTCGTACTCCCCGCTCAGCAAGCTTACGCGGGTCAACTTTTTTTGGTAATGGTCTATACGACATAAGCGCGCAATTCTAGGGACCAATTGCCCATCTGTCAAAGCCTTAAGTGCTTTAAATGTAGGATAAAACCGTTAATATTCTAATCCAGTTACTGTTTAGTATATTTAAGGCCTACATCCCCCTATGCAACCACTTGTTCTTGCCTCCAGCTCACCCTTCAGACGTCAAATACTTGATAAGTTAAATCTGAAATATGATTGCAGCTCACCCAATATTGATGAAAGTCCGCTAGATAACGAATCTGCTATAGAGCTTGTTGAACGTTTGGCAATAAATAAAGCGCAGGCAATAGCAAAACAACACCATGACGCTTTGATTATTGGTTCCGATCAGGTTGCCGTCATTAACAATAAGATCGTTGGCAAACCACATACTCATGCCAATGCGATCAACCAGCTAAGATCAGCGTCCGGCAACAAAATCACCTTTTACACCGGATTGGCTCTATTAAATAGCAAAACCGGAGCGGTACAAAGTGAAGTCGTACCTTTTATAGTCCATTTTCGCACACTCAGTGACGCCATGATTGAAAACTACCTGCAAACAGAACAGCCTTATAGCTGTGCAGGGAGCTTTAAATCCGAAGGACTGGGCATTGCGCTATTTGAAAAGCTTGAAGGCGATGATCCCAATACACTGATCGGACTTCCTTTAATCCGCCTGATCCGAATGCTGGAAAATGAAAATCATCAGGTCATCGGCTAACAGCCTATAGAGCATACCGGGGTTAGTTAGGTCAGCTATTTCTATACAGCCCCATACACCCCCTATGCGACACATTATCGCCTAACACTCCGCACATCGCGCGCAATCCGTTAACGGATATCCCTTCCCTCCTTCGGGAATAGCCAGAACGCAAACCATTTGCTAAAACGTGGCATTAACACATAGCTCATCAGCAACATAACAACTGCCGTGATTAACATCGTCCGCAAGACCAGCGGCAATGCCGCCAGAGCATCACCAAACAACCAGAATATGAGTGTGACTGTTGGACAAAGCGCCAGCCAACTTACGATCGTCATCTTATATTTTGGTGGCGGTTGCACTGGATTCTGACCGGGCAGCGAAAACCAAGTTACCAACCCTGAAGTCACTTCAACCTTGCTCGGCGTCTCTAGCAGGCATTCAATACCCTTCAGCCACTGCGCTCGCTCAGAAGAGTTGTGCCAATTTTCCAAATCAGACTGCGACTGAAATTTAAAGATAATACGGTATTCAGGGTCAACAGGGCCCGTGGGGCGAAACAGATTGGTTCCCATATATCCGGGGAAAGGTGCAGCCGCTTCAGTCATTTTGGCACTGAGCTGTTCAAAAGCATCTTCACACCCTTCTTTTACCCGGCGAGAAATAACGACGGTCACTGGCGACGATGTTTGTGCGGCTTGCTCGGAACTTTGCATGCGAATACCCCAATGATTCTAAAAATGAAGCACGTAACTTCATACAAGGAGTATAGAGATCTCACATAGAGGATAAAGAATGCAAAATGAAACGCTAATTCCCATATATAGGATTTAGTCTTCTAGCTGGAGACTTATGAGGCCAAACCTGGCAGCCTCAAAGCCAACAACAGACACAAAAAAGGAGGACCTAAGCCCCCCTTTTAATTTCAGCCTGACACCAACCGGATACAGTATTTAGCGCATCTGCCAGCTGTTGTTATTCAAACCCATTTCAGTGCTAATCGTTTTCGCAAATGTTGTGCTGACGCGATCTAGAATCTTCTGCCAAAGCTGAGGCTGAGAGGTGTAATCAACCATCTCTTCAACACCAACAACTTCGCGCGCAACATAACTGCTACTCCCGATGCCATCCAGCAGTCCGAGCTCCAGTGCCTGCTCTCCGGTCCACACCAAACCGCTGAACATTTTTCCGTTGTCCTTCAAACGCTCTCCGCGCCCTTTCTTCACCTGCTCAATGAACTGTCGATGAGTTGTATCCAGCACTTGCTGCCACAAATTGGTTTCGTTCGAATTTTGTGGGCTAAATGGATCAAGAAATGCCTTATGGTCACCCGCAGTGTACAAGCGACGCTCAACACCAACCTTCTCCATCAGATCAACAAATCCGAATCCGCCAGCGACCACACCAATCGAACCGACCAAGCTGGCTTTATCTGCATAAATTTCATCCGCTGCGGCTGCAATGTAATATGCACCTGACGCACCTATATCAACAATCACTGCGTAGGCCTTCTTCTCTGGATACAGCACACGCAGACGTTTCACTTCGTCATATATATAGCCAGACTGCACCGGACTGCCACCCGGGCTGTTAATACGCATAATGACCGCTTTCGACTCTTCTGATTCGAACGCCTTGCGCAAAGCCCAAACAATGTTATCCGCACTGGCTTCTTCACTGGCCGAGATCGGCCCCTGAATATTAATAACCGCTGTATGCTCGGTCACATCTGGAGACGAATCGGATAGCGAACCACCAAAAAATGCCATTCCCAGCAATGC